>DATGHJ010000623.1:0-2305 GCA_035308085.1 Trinickia sp.
TGGCGGTTCGCCGTCTCGTACTCCACGTGCGCCGTGTTGATCGTGATGCCGCGCGCCTTTTCTTCCGGCGCCGCGTCGATCTGGTCGTACGCCTTCGCTTCGCCGCCGAACTTCGCGGTCAGCACCGTCGTGATTGCCGCCGTCAGCGTGGTCTTGCCATGATCAACGTGACCGATCGTGCCGACGTTCACGTGCGGCTTGGTCCGTTCGAATTTACCTTTAGCCATGTTTCTCTTCTTTCAAAAAAGTTGATCGGTGAATGACTTGCCGAATGACTTACTTCGCTTTCGCGTTGATGATCGCTTCGGAGACGTTACGCGGCGCTTCAGCGTAATGCTTGAATTCCATCGTGTACGTTGCGCGACCTTGCGTCGCCGAGCGCAGCGACGTGGAGTAGCCGAACATTTCCGACAGCGGCACTTCGGCGCGAAGAATCTTGCCGCCGCCGACCATGTCTTCCATGCCCTGGATGATGCCGCGACGGCCCGACAGGTCGCCCATCACGTTACCCATGTAGTCTTCCGGCGTTTCCACTTCCACGGCCATCATCGGCTCGAGGATCACGGGGTTCGCACGGCGCATCGCTTCTTTGAACGCCATCGAACCAGCCATGCGGAACGCGTTTTCGTTCGAGTCCACGTCGTGGTACGAACCGAACGTCAGGTGAACCTTCACGTCGACGACCGGGAAGCCTGCCAGCACGCCGCTCTTGAGCGTGTCGGCGATACCCTTGTCGACCGCCGGGATGTATTCACGCGGAATGACACCACCCTTGATCTCGTCGAGGAACTCGTAGCCCTTGCCTTGTTCGTTCGGCTCGAGCGTGATGACCGCGTGACCGTACTGGCCGCGACCGCCCGACTGCTTGACGAACTTGCCGTCCACGTCCGCGGCCGTGCTGCGGATCGTTTCACGGTATGCCACCTGCGGCTTGCCGACGGTCGCTTCCACGCCGAATTCACGCTTCATCCGGTCAACCAGAATTTCGAGGTGCAGCTCGCCCATGCCCGAAATAATGGTTTGGCCCGATTCTTCGTCCGTTTGCACGCGGAACGACGGATCTTCCTGAGCCAGACGGTTCAGCGCCAGGCCCATCTTTTCCTGGTCAGCCTTCGTCTTCGGCTCGACGGCCTGCGAAATCACCGGCTCCGGGAACACCATGCGCTCGAGCACGATCGGGTGCTGCGGGTCGCACAGCGTGTCGCCCGTCGTCGCTTCCTTCAGGCCCACGGCTGCCGCGATGTCGCCGGCGCGCACTTCCTTGATTTCTTCGCGCTGGTTCGCGTGCATCTGCAGAATACGGCCCAGACGTTCCTTCTTGTCCTTGGTCGAATTCAGCAGCGTGTCGCCCGAGTTGACCACACCGGAGTACACGCGGAAGAAGATCAGCTGGCCGACGAACGGGTCGGTCATGATCTTGAATGCGAGCGCCGAGAACTTCTCGTCGTCCGACGCCTTGCGCTCAGCCGCTTCGCCGCTTTCCAGCTCCCCCTTGACCGGCGGAATGTCGATCGGCGACGGCAGGAAATCGATCACGGCGTCGAGCATGCGCTGCACGCCCTTGTTCTTGAACGCGGTGCCGCACAGCATCGGCTGGATTTCGCAAGCGATCGTACGGTCGCGCAGCGCCTTGACGATCTCGGCGCGCGACAGTTCCTCGCCGCCGAGGTACTTCTCCATCAGCTCTTCGCTCGCTTCAGCGGCGGACTCAACCATCTTCTCGCGCCACTCGTTGCAGGTGTCGACGAGCTCAGCCGGGATGTCGCGGTAGTCGAACTTCATGCCTTGCGACGCGTCGTCCCAAATGATCGCCTTCATCTCGAGCAGATCGACGACGCCCGTGAAGTTTTCTTCCGAGCCGATCGGCACCACGACCGGAACCGGGTTCGCCTTGAGACGGGTCTTCAACTGGTCGTAGACCTTGAAGAAGTTCGCGCCGGTACGGTCCATCTTGTTGACGAACGCGAGACGCGGCACCTTGTACTTGTTGGCCTGGCGCCACACCGTTTCCGACTGCGGCTGCACACCGCCCACGGCACAGTAGACCATGCAGGCGCCGTCGAGCACGCGCATCGAGCGTTCGACTTCGATCGTGAAATCGACGTGGCCGGGTGTGTCGATGATATTGATGCGGTGCTCCGGGTAGTTGCCGGCCATGCCTTTCCAGAAACAGGTGGTGGCGGCCGAGGTGATGGTGATGCCGCGCTCCTGTTCCTGCTCCATCCAATCCATCGTGGCGGTACCTGCGTGAACCTCGCCCAGCTTGTGACTGACACCTGTATAAAACAGGATGCGTTCGGTGGTC
>DATGHJ010000624.1:0-2315 GCA_035308085.1 Trinickia sp.
TCGATCTTGCGTTCCTTCGTGTAGATGCCATGCTCGGAGACGAGCAGCGGCCTGTCGTGGCGGTAGCGCGCGAGCGCGCCGAGAAAACCGGCGTACCCGGTCGACACCGTGTGAAACACCCGCACCGTGGGCAGCCCTTCGGCGATCTGCGCGAGCTGCCACAGCGGCTTGTGCATGATGCGCACGGTCCAGAAGTAGTCGACGAACGACGGGTCCGTGCAGAACTGACGGTACTGGTCGGTCAGATACTGCCAGGCCTCGTGCGAATACAGGAACGCGCCCTCGCCCAGCGCGCCGCCCGGCCGCAGGTCGCCGAGCATGTCCTTGAGCATGCGGGCCGCCGCGTCGCGCATTGCCGGATTGCGCAGGTGCTCGTGCAATTGCGCCGAGCGCGCGAACGCCGCGGGATCGCCGCCCTGGCGCTGCACGGCCGGCGGCGGCGCGAAATCGTACAGATAGTGACTCTCGAGGTGCACGACGTTGTCCGGCAGCGCATACGACATCTTCGGGTAGTCCTGCGGCCGGCTGCCGAGGAAGCACAGCGCGAACGTGTACTCCGGAAACCCGCGGATGATCTGGTTGACCCAGCTCGACACGCCGCCGCTCACGTACGGGAACGTGCCTTCGAGCAGCAGCGCGATATCGGCGGACGCGGCGCGCGGGAGCGTCGGCGCGGCCGAGGTGACGACAGTGGAGGAATCGGCGGAAGGTGTCATGGCATCAAAGCGGATCGGGTGTCCGGGAACGGTGTTGCAACGACCAGTAGTCGAGCACCGGGCGCAGCGTCGGCAACGTGCCGTGCAGGTCGACCTCCGCCAGCAGCTGGCGCACGCGGAGATAGTCGCGCCGCAAATACGCGGCCTCGGCCAGATACGGCAGCATGCGGGCGCGAGAGAATCCGCAATCGATCGCACGCTGGAACATCGGTTCGGCCGCACCGAGATCGCGCCGGTCCAGCGCGAGCCGGCCGCGCAGGCGCCATAGCGAGGCGTCGGCCGGATCGGCTTCGAGCGCGGCCAACGCATACGCGTCGGCCTGGTCGGCGGCGTTGCGGTACACGTCGCCCGTGACGAGGTTCGCGTAGATGAGCTCGCTATACAGTTCGGCGAGCGCCTTGTTCGCACGCGCGCGCGCGGCGCCGGTCGCGGCAGGCTGCGTCTTGCCGTCCAACTGCGCCCGCTCCGCAAGAATGCGTTGCGTGAGCTGCTTTTCACGATTGTCGAGAATGCCGTACGCGAGCAGCCGGATATCGTCGAGCGGGTCCGCCTGCATGCTTTGCAAGAGCGGCGACACCGTCCGGGTCGGCATCGATTGCATCGCCAGCAGCGCCGTCATCCGGAATGAAGTCGCGACGTCCGCGTTCCGCAACTCGGCTTTCAGGCGCGCCCCTCGTCCGTACGACACGGTACCCATCAGGTTCGCTGCGAACTGCGGCTCGTCGACGCGCTCGATCGCCAGGTTGCGCACGCGCCGTGGCAGCCGCGCGGCGATCGCCAGCGCGCCGAGCGTGCAGACGATGCCGCCGAACGGCACCGCGAAGTTCAGCACCCAAAGGTATGACAGCAGCTTGGCGAGCGGCGCGCGATAGCGGCGCGACATGACGCGCGCGCTGCCCACGGCGATGAAGAGCGCCGCAACGGCCTGCAGCGCAAGGCATGACAACAGCAACTGCGTGTTGCCGTGCGCGGCGCGAGCGTCGAAAGGCGTGGCCGGCAAGCCAGCCAGCACGCTCGCCGACGAATCGGCCAGGCTGCGCAGCGCGAGCGCCACGGCGCACGCTTGCCCGAACACGCCGAAAGCGATCGCCAGCACGGCGATCGCCGCTGTCGGCGCAAGGGCGGCGCGGCGCGCGTCAGACGCAGACATCGCACCGCTCCAGCAGGTGCCGCAGCACGGCCAGCGACTCGTCGCGCGGCACGGCGATCGCGTGGACCGCGACCCGCGCCGCTTCGAAATCGACGCCGTACTGCGCCCGCATGTTCTCTTCGATCCGCAGCAGGTAGCCGTCGACGGCGCCCTCGGCCGACAGCGGCATCAGCGTGAGCATCACGAGGTGCCGATCGTTGCGTATCGCCCATTGCGCATCGAGCGCGCGGCGCGTGCGGAGTACGTGCTGAAACCAGGTCTCGCTGCGCTCGTCGTTGGGAAATACGAGCGCGACGAGCGACGACGCCACCTGCGTGTCGCGCGCGAGATGGACGAGCCGCGCGTAGTCGAGCGCGAACTCGTACGGGCATGACGCAAACGCCTGCAGCACTTCGCGGGTAATGGCCGCATGCCGTACGCCGTCAGAATAGAAATGGCACAGCACGAGC
>DATGHJ010000625.1:0-2531 GCA_035308085.1 Trinickia sp.
TAGCGAGCGCGTGCAGTTCGACGTCGATATCCTTCAACACCGAGACGCTCTCCTTGAAGATGTTGTAGTGAAACAGCACGAAGCAGTGATTCACCCTCGCACCGGCCGAGCGCAGCGCGTTGATGAAATTGATCTTGCTGCGGCTGTCGGTGGTCAGGTCTTCCACCAGCAGCACGCGCTGGCCTTCGGTCAGCAACCCTTCAATTTGGGCGTTCCGGCCAAAACCCTTCGGCTTCTTGCGCACATATTGCATGGGCACCATCAGCCGGTCGGACAGCCACGCGGCAAACGGAATGCCGGCGGTTTCGCCGCCCGCGACGGCGTCGATCTGCTCGTAGCCCACGTCGCGCAGAATCGTCGTTTCCGCCATTTCCATGAGGCCGCGGCGCACGCGCGGATACGAAATCAGCTTGCGGCAATCGATATAGACCGGGCTCGCCCAGCCGGACGTGAAGATGTACGGCTTTTCGGCGTTGAAGTGCACCGCTTGCACTTCGAGCAGCATTTTGGCGGTCGTGTCGGAGATCGTTTGGCGATCGATGCCTGTCATGGGGCGAATCCTTGGGTGTGAGCAAGAGAGGTGGGCGTGTGGCCCGAATGGCGCTGATCAATGCGCCTCGTGCCGACGAAGGGGACAAGGCGTGGGCCGCGCTGGAGTGACTAGCGGCCGGATTGCTGCGCGCGTAGGCCGACATTTTACCCGAATTGAGATGGCTTGCGCCGCCCGGTTGCCGGTATTCGGGCTGGCCGATGCTGCGGGTTCGAGCAAGAAGCTGCGCGGTATACGCGGCGAACATGCGGCGCCGCAGCATCGCGAACGCCGGTCCCGCGCGGCTCTTGGCCGCCCGCCGCGCCGCACGTTTTTGGGATTAGGGGGTGTACACTAACTCCCCCGAAAATCGTACTGCGCTGTCTTGCCATCCACCAAAGTTCGAAGGCGCGCCCAACCGGCGCGAAAAAAAGAGCCGTCGCCGACCATCCAACCGGTATTCGCCAACACGGCTCGTAGCGCAGTGCTGGGCCCTATTCATAACGTCTCGCAGGCTAAAACATGGACGAACAACTGAAGCAAAGCGCTCTCGCCTACCACCAGAATCCGAAACCCGGCAAGATTTCGGTGACCCCGACCAAACCGCTGTCGAACCAGCTCGACCTGTCGCTGGCGTATTCGCCCGGTGTAGCGGCGGCATGCGAGGCGATTCACGCCGATCCGCTCGATGCGCAGAAATACACGTCGCGCGGCAACCTCGTCGGCGTGATCACGAACGGCACCGCGGTGCTCGGCCTTGGCAACATCGGCCCGCTCGCCGCGAAGCCGGTGATGGAAGGCAAGGGGTGCCTCTTCAAGAAGTTCGCGGGCATCGATGTCTTCGATATCGAACTCGCCGAATCCGATCCCGACAAGCTCGTCGAGGCGATCGCGATGCTCGAGCCCACGCTCGGCGGCATCAACCTCGAAGACATCAAGGCGCCCGAGTGCTTCTACATCGAGAAGAAGCTGCGCGAGCGCATGAAGATTCCGGTCTTCCACGACGACCAGCACGGTACCGCGATCATTGCGTCGGCGGCGATCCTGAACGGCCTGAAAGTGGTCGGCAAGGATCTGGCGAGCGTGAAGCTGGTTTGCTCGGGCGCAGGCGCGGCGGCGATCGCGTGCTTGGACCTGCTCGTGAACCTGGGACTCACG
Organism: Trinickia sp.; assembly: GCA_035308085.1. Lineage (GTDB taxonomy): Bacteria > Pseudomonadota > Gammaproteobacteria > Burkholderiales > Burkholderiaceae > Trinickia_A. Next base: position 1,688 of record DATGHJ010000625.1, read on the forward strand.
AAGCAGAACATCCTCGTCTCCGATTCGAAGGGCGTGATCTACGAAGGCCGCGGCGGCCTCGATCCGTCGAAGGAGCGCTACGCGGCGAACACCGACGCGCGCACGCTCGCCGACGCCATCAAATCGGCCGACGTGTTCCTCGGCTGCTCGAGCGCCGGCGTGCTGAAGCCCGAGATGGTCAAGGAAATGGCTGACAAGCCGCTGATTCTCGCGCTCGCGAACCCCGAGCCGGAAATCCGTCCGGAAGACGCGAAGAAAGTGCGCCCGGACGCGATCATCGCGACGGGCCGTTCGGACTATCCGAACCAAGTCAACAACGTGCTGTGCTTCCCGTTCATCTTTCGCGGCGCGCTCGACGTTGGCGCGACGACGATCACCGAGGAAATGAAGCTCGCCTGCGTGCGCGCGATCGCCGAACTCGCGGAAGAGACCGATCAGGGCGACGAAGTCGCGAAGGCATATGAAGGCCACATACTCGAATTCGGCCCCGAGTATCTGATTCCGAAGCCGTTCGATCCGCGCCTCATCATCAAGATTGCGCCGGCCGTGGCGCAGGCCGCGATGGATTCAGGCGTCGCCACGCGTCCGATTCAGGACATGGACGCGTACCGCGAGCAGCTCGGCGCGACGGTCTATCGAAGCGGCATGGTGATGCGTCCGGTGTTCGCCGAGGCGAAATCGAAGGCCGCGCGCATCGTGTTCGCCGAAGGCGAGGACGAGCGCGTGCTGCGCGCCGCGCAGTTCGTGCTGACCGAGAAGATCGCGAGGCCGATCATCGTGGGCCGTCCGGCGGTCGTCGAGATGCGCTTGAAGAAGATGGGCTCGAAGCTCAAGTGCGGCGAGG
>DATGHJ010000626.1:0-4033 GCA_035308085.1 Trinickia sp.
GCTTCGCCGCCCGAGAGGCTCGGCGCCGCGCGATCGAGGCTCAGATAGCCGAGGCCCACTTCTTCGAGGAATTGCAGGCGGCTCTGGATTTCGCTGACGACATCGCGCGCGATCTGCGCGTCGCGTCCGTTCATCTTGAGCGAGTCGATCCAGCGGCGCGTGTCGGACACGGTCCACTGCGCGACATCGGTGATCGCTTGCGCGTCGAACGTGACGGCGCGCGCGGCCGCGTTCAAGCGCGTGCCATGGCAGTCCGGACACGGCTCGTCGCCGACGCCTTCCGGCTCCTGTTCCTCCGACGGCAGGCTCTGTTCGCGGCCACGGCCGTCTTCGACAAGGGTCGTGTCGTCGAAGACCGCGCGCTGCTCGCGCGTGAGCGCAAGGCCCGTGCCGACACAGGTCGTGCACCAGCCGTGCTTGCTGTTGTACGAGAACATGCGCGGATCGAGTTCGGGGTAGCTCGTGCCGCACACCGGGCACGCGCGCTTCACTGAAAGCACTTTCACCGCGCCGACGCGCGACGTGCCGTGACCGTTGTTCAACGCATCGCTCAGACCGTCCAGCGGCGTGAGCAAATGCATGACACCCTTGCCGAGTTCGAGCGTCTGGTCGAGCGCTGCCCGCAGTTCGGCCTCGCGGTCCGCCGATACGACGAGATCGGCGACCGGCAACTCGATCGTATGTTCGCGGAAGCGGTCGAGCTTCGGCCACGGGTCGACCGGCAGGAACTCGCCGTCGACGCGCAAGTGCGTATTGCCGCGCGCCTTCGCCCACTTCGCGAGATCCGTATAGACGCCCTTGCGATTGACGACGAGCGGCGCGAGCAGGCCGACGTGCTCGCCTTTGTGATCGCGCAGCAACTGCGCGGCGATCGATTCGACGCTTTGCGACGTGACGGGCGTGCCGTCGTGCACGCAATGCTGGATGCCGAGCTTCACGTAGAGCAGGCGCAGGAAGTGCCAGACCTCCGAGGTCGTCGCGACCGTGCTCTTGCGGCCGCCGCGCGAGAGGCGCTGCTCGATCGCCACTGTCGGCGGGATGCCGTAGACGGCGTCGACTTCGGGGCGTCCCGCGGGCTGCACGATCGAGCGCGCGTAGGCGTTCAGCGATTCGAGGTAGCGGCGCTGGCCTTCGTGGAACAGGATGTCGAACGCGAGCGTCGACTTGCCCGAGCCGGACACGCCGGTGATCACGTTGAAGCGCCCGTGCGGGATGTCGACGTCGAGCGCCTTCAAGTTGTGCTCGCGCGCGTTGACGATGCGTACGACGTTGTCGCCTTCAACCGCGCGGCGCGCGCGGGCCGCCGCGAGCGCCGTTTGCAGCGGCACGCCCGTATCGATTTGCGCCGCGGCGTTTACGTCCGCACCCACGCCCATCGCCTCGTCGTATTGAATCAGCGCCTGCCCCGTATGCGATTCAGCGCACGCCTTCACGTCTTCCGGCGTCCCCGCGACGAGCACGCGCCCGCCGCCGTCGCCGCCTTCGGGACCGAGGTCGATCAGCCAGTCCGCCGCGCGGATCACGTCGAGGTTGTGCTCGATCACGATCAGCGAATGGCCGCCCGCGAGCAGCTTGCCAAACGAACGCATCAGCTTCGCAATGTCGTCGAAATGAAGACCCGTGGTCGGCTCGTCGAACATGAAGAGCCGGCCGGCGGAGGCGCCTTGTTTGCCGCGCCCCTGGGCGGTCTCGGCGAGAAAGCCCGCGAGCTTCAGGCGCTGCGCTTCGCCGCCCGACAAGGTCGGCACCGGTTGGCCGAGCTTCACGTATTCGAGGCCCACGTCGACGATCGGCTGCAACACGCGCAATACGTCCGCGTCTTTCGCGAAGAACGCCGCCGCCTCGCTGACGGTCAGCTCGAGCACGTCGGCGATCGACAGCGCGCGCGGCGGCATCCCGCGCTCGATCTTCACGTCGAGCACTTCGGCACGATAGCGGCGGCCGTCGCAATCGGGGCAGCGCAGGTAGACATCGCTCAAGAACTGCATCTCGATGTGCTCGAAGCCCGAGCCGCCGCACGTCGGACAGCGTCCGTCGCCCGAGTTGAAGCTGAACGTGCCCGCGCCGTAGCCGCGCTGCGCGGCGAGGGGCGCCTTCGCGAACAGCTTGCGGATCTCGTCGAACGCGCCGACGTAGCTCGCCGGATTCGAGCGCGCAGTCTTGCCGATCGGCGATTGATCGACGAACACGGCGTCGCTGATGCGATGCGCGCCCGTGAGCTGGCGGTACGCGCCCGGCGCTTCGGTTGCCTTGCCCAGTTGCCGCGCGAGCGCCGGATACATGACGTCTTGCAGCAGCGTCGATTTGCCGGAGCCGGACACGCCCGTCACGCAGACGAGGCGCCGCAACGGAATCTCGACCGTCACGTCCTTGAGGTTGTGCTGCGTCGCGCCTTCGAGAACGATGCGCGGCGTGTCCGCGTCGATCCGCCGGCGCTCCCAGTGCGAGGCGTCGGCAACGTGCTTCCTGCCGCTCAGATAGTCGCCGGTCAGCGTGCCGGCCTTGCGGATATCGCCAGGCGCGCCGTCGAAGATGATCGTGCCGCCGCGTTCGCCCGGGCCCGGCCCCATGTCGATCAAACGATCGGCCGCGAGCATCACCGACGGATCGTGCTCGACCACCACGAGCGTGTTGCCCGCGTCGCGCAGCCGCTGCATCGCCTCGACGATACGGTTGAGATCGCGCGGATGCAGGCCGATGCTCGGCTCGTCGAGCACAAAGAGCGTCTTCGTCAGCGATGTGCCGAGTGCGGTCGTCAGGTTGATCCGCTGGACTTCGCCGCCCGAGAGCGTGCGGCTCTGGCGATCGAGCGTCAGGTAGCCGAGGCCCACGTCGCACAGGTATTTCAGGCGCGTGCGCACTTCGGCGATCAGGAGCTTCAACGCGTCGTCGAGCAGCGCGCTCGGCAGCGTGATCTCGTCGAAGAAGCGGCGGATGCGCTCGATCGGCAGCAGCATCAGATCGTGCACCGTGAGCCCAGGCAGCGCTTCCAGTTGAGCGCGCGACCAGGCGACGCCGCGCGGCATGAAGCGCGCTTCGGAAGCCAGCACGGCGTCGGCGTTCGCCTTCGTGCCGAGACGCCACAACAGCGATTCGGTTTTCAGGCGCGCGCCGCCGCAGGTCTCGCACGGCGTGTAGCTGCGGTACTTCGACAAGAGCACGCGGATGTGCATCTTGTACGCCTTCGATTCGAGGTAGCTGAAAAAGCGCTTCACGCCATACCACTGACGCTGCCAGTGGCCGTCCCAATCGGGGGAGCCGTTGATGACCCAGTCGCGCTGCCCGGCGGTCAGTTCCGCCCAGGGCGTGTTGACGGGGATGCCGGCGCGCCCCGCGTAGCGCATCAAGTCGTCCTGACATTCTTTCCACGCGGGCGTCTGCAGCGTCTTGACCGCGCCGCCGCGCAAGGTCTTGCGCTCGTCGGGAATCACGAGCCCGAGGTCGACGCCGATCACGCGGCCGAAACCGCGGCACACATCGCAAGCGCCGTAGGCCGAGTTGAACGAGAACAGGCCCGGCTGCGGATCGGCGTAGCGCAGATCGCTGTCGGGGCAATGGAGGCCGGTCGAGAAGCGCCACACTTGCGGCGCGTTCGGCTTGCCGTCGGCTTGCTTGTCATCGTCGCCCGATTCCGGCAGCACATAGACGTTCACGCGCCCCGCGCCGCGCTTGAGCGACGCTTCGATCGCCTCGACCGCGCGCGCTTTTTCGGTTTTCCGCAAGCGGAAACGGTCGGCGACGACGTCGAGCAGCTTGCGCGTGCCGCTCGGCGATTGCGCTACGCGCCGGGCCGCCCCAAGCGTCCCGCCGTCCCCCCGGGCGGCAGCGAACCCAGTGAGCGTGGGGGCCGTTGCCACCTCGCGCTGTGCCTGCACGCGTGTATAGCCGCTCGCGGAAAGCCATTGCTCGACCTCGGCCTCGGTCGCCGAATCGGGCAGCTCGACCGGGAACGTGACGACGACGCGCGGATCGCCGGCCGCGGCGCTGCGCTCGAGCAGTTCGGCGTAGATCGTCTCCGGCGTGTCGTGCCGCA
>DATGHJ010000627.1:0-3500 GCA_035308085.1 Trinickia sp.
GGTTGATCGAGATCGCGGTGCGGTCGATCGAGTACGTCGCCATCGCGGAGAGCGGCACGAGCGCGTTGCCGTTCGCGAGCGCGGCGGCCGAAGGCGTGGCCGCCGACACGCCATAGCCCGACGAGCCCACCACCACGCTCGTCTGCGCAGCCGCGGCGGAAGCCGCCGATGCCGCTGCGGGCCCCGACGCCGGCATGCTCGTCGCTTCGGTCCGGCTCGCGCTCGCGAGCCCTTCTGCGATGTTCGATGGCGCCGCCGGGCCCGCCGGCACATAGATGCTTTGCAGCGCCGACGGCCGCGCCCAATACTCGGGCGCAAGCTCCATCACGACGTGATACTGATTCGCCGCCTTGTAGATCGTCGAGACCTGGCGCTGCCCGAACGCGTCGTAGAGGCCCGCGTCGATCGACGCGAAGTTCACGTTCAGGCGCGCCGCCGTCGCGCGATTCACGTTCACGCTCACCTGCATGCTGTTGTCCTGCTGGTCGGTGTTCACGTCCGCCAGGAGCGGGATCCTGTGCATCGCGGCGACCACTTGCGGCACCCACTTGTCGACGTCGCTCTGATCGTCGGCGGTCAGCGTGTACTGATACTGCGCGGCGCTGATGCGTCCGCCTACGTTGATGTCCTGCGACGACTGCAGATAGAGCCGCGCGCCGGGAATATCGGCGAGCGTGCGGCGGATCTGCCCGATCACTTCATCCGCGCTGACCTTGCGCTGCCCGAGCGGTTTCAAGGACACGAAGATGAACGCGGTATTGATCGGATTCGTGCCGCCGACAAAACCGCCCACGGTCTCGACATTCGGGTTCTGCAGCACCAGCTCGTTCATGTGCTGGAATTTCTCCTGCATCGCGTGGTACGAGATGCTCTGCGACGCCTGCACGAGCCCGATCAGGCGCCCCGTGTCTTGCTGCGGAAAAAAGCCCTTCGGTATCACGATGTAGAGAAGCACGTTGAGCGCCAGGATGCCGAGCGTCACGAGGCCCATGGTCACGCGCCGGTGCAGCACCCACCTGAGCGTGCGCTCGTAGAAGCGGTGAAATACCGAATCGGGATGGCCGGTGCGCACCTCGAACTCATCGGCCTGCTGGTGCTTGCCCCGCAGCGTGATGCTTGCGAGCATCGGCGTGACCGTGAGCGAGATCAGCATCGACATCAGAATCGCGACCGACAGCGACACGGAGAACTCGCGAAACAGCCGCCCCACGAGCCCGCCCATCAGCAGCAGCGGAATGAAGACGGCGACGAGCGAGATGCTGATCGACAGCACCGTGAAGCCGACTTCGCGCGCGCCCATGAGCGCGGCCTGCATCGGCGGATCGCCGCGTTCGAGGTGCCGCATGATGTTTTCGACGACGACGATCGCATCGTCGACGACGAAACCCGTCGAGATCGTCAGCGCCATCAGCGAGAGGTTGTTCAAGCTGAAGTGGAGCAAATACATCACGCTGAACGTGGCGAGCAGCGACAGCGGCACGACGATGGCCGGCACGAGCGTCGCGCGCCAGGTGCGGAAAAACACGAACGTCACCGCCGTGACGAGCACGATCGAGATCAACAGCGTGATCTCCACTTCGATCAGCGAGGCGCGGATCGTTGTCGTGCGGTCCATCAGGATGTGCAGCTTGATCGACGACGGGATCGACGCCTGCAGGAAAGGCAGCGCCGCCTTCACGTTGTCGACGGTGTCGATCACGTTCGCGCCCGGCTCTTTGTAGACGATCAGCAGCACCGCGACCTTGCCGTCCGACAGCCCGTAGTTGCGCAGGTTCTCGACGGCCTCGCGCACGTAGCCGAGATCCGAAATCCGCACGAGGTCGCCATTGTTCTGCTTGACGACGAGCGACGTGTAGTCGGCGGGCCGATAGAGCATGTCGTTCGCGCCGATGTTGAAAGCCTCGCCGCCCGCCGACGTCTCGCCCTTCGCCAGATTCACGTTCTGGCTCGCGATCACCGCGCGGATCTGTTCGAGGCTGATGCCGTAGTGGCTCAAGCGGTCGGGGTTCAGCTCGATCCGCACGGCCGGCAGCGCGCCGCCGCCCACCGTCACGTCGCCGACGCCCGGCGTTTGCAGGAGCTTTTGCTGCAGCACCGTCGACGCCGCATCGTACAGCTGGCCGCGCGAGGCCGAATCCGAGGTCAGGCTGATGATCAGGATCGGCGCGTCGGCGGGGTTCGACTTGCGATAGGTCGGGTTGCCGTCGAGATCGGCCGGCAGGTTCGTGTGCGCCGCGTTGATCGCGGCCTGCACGTCGCGCGCGGCGCCGTCGATATTGCGGCTCAAGTCGAACTGCATCGTGATGCGCACCGCGCCTTGCGCGCTGACCGAGGTCATCTGCGTGAGGCCCGCGATGTACCCGAACTGCCGTTCGAGCGGCGTCGCAACCGAGGTCGCGACGGTATCCGGATCGGAGCCCGGCAGATTGGCGATGACACTGATCGTCGGAAAGTCGACCTCGGGCAACGGCGCCACCGGCAGCAGCTTGAACGCGAGCATGCCCGACAGCGCGATCGCGACCGCGATCAGCGTGGTCGCGATCGGCCGGCGGACGAAGGGCTCGGAGAGGTTCATGCCGCATCTCCGCCGTTCGCAGCCGGCTTGAAAAACGCCTCGACGCGGTGCATCGAGAGATACATCACCGGCGTCGAAAAGAGCGTCAGCATCTGGCTCACGACCAGCCCGCCGATGATCGCGAAACCGAGCGGATGGCGCAGCTCGGAGCCCATGCCGGTGCCGAGCGCGAGCGGGAACGCGCCGAACATCGAGGCCATCGTCGTCATCAGGATCGGACGGAAGCGCAGCTCCGCGGCGCGGCGAATCGCGTCGAGCGGCGAAAGCTTGTCAGTGCGCTCGGCCTCGAGCGCGAAGTCGATCATCATGATCGCGTTCTTCATCACGATGCCGATCAAGAGCACGATGCCGATCAGGCCGATGATGTCGAACTGCGTGCCCGTGATGAGCAGTGCCAGCAACGCGCCGAACGCGGCCGACGGCAGTGTCGAGAGGATCGTCACCGGATGGATGAAGCTCTCGTACAGGATGCCGAGCATCAGGTAGACGACGATGATCGCGGCGATCACGAGAAACGCCTCGTTGCCGAGCGACGCGGCGAAGGTCGCCGCCGCGCCCTCCAGATTCACCTGCACCGCCGCGGGCAGCGCGACGCGCGCTTCGATATCGCGCAAGTGCGACACCGCCGCGCCGAGCGTATAGCCCGGCGCGAGATTGAACGAAAGGTCCGCGTACGGGAATTGCCCTTGCCGGTTGATCGTCACGGGCGCATGCACGATCGTCATCGTCGCCATCGACGCGAGCGGCGCGACGCCCGCATTCGGCGTGTCCACATAGAGGCCGGAGAGCAAATCGGCGAGGCTGTCTTGCGGCTTGTCCGCGGTCAGCACCACGTGGTACTGGTTCAGCTCCGTGTAGATCGTCGAGACCTGGCGCTCGCCGAACGCGTCATAAAGAACGTCGTCGATCTGCTGCGGCGTGATGC
>DATGHJ010000628.1:0-2868 GCA_035308085.1 Trinickia sp.
TGCCGCGTCGTAGCTCGCGTTATTCACGCGCGGCGACACTTCGCGCACCGTCATCCGCGCGGCATCGAACGGGGTCAAGAGCGATGCGGCGACCTCGGGCGGCAGCGGCTCCGGCTCCAGCCATAGCCTGACCGCGTCGCCGGTCAGCATCACCGGCATGCGATCGTGGATCGGCGCGACGACGGCGTTGGGCTCGCACGTGACGACGTCACACGCGGCGGTGCCGTCGAGCGGCTCCCATAGCCCCGCGAACGCGAACGGTTCGCCCGAGCGCAGCGTGTAGTAGTACGGCCGGCGCTCGCTCCACTCGTAGAATCCATCGGCGAACTCGATGCAGCGCCGCCGAATCGGATTGCGCCGCGCGAGAATCGACTCCGCGCGAATGTTGATGCGGCCGCGAACGCCCCAGCGCAGCGGCTCGACCGTATTGTGCCCGTCGTTGCGCACGCCGAGCACCTCTTGCGTCGGCGCGATGTTGTAGCGCGGCAGCCCCGTTTCGCTGAACTCGCGCAGCTCCGGAAACTTCAGGTTCGGAAACGCGCCCCTCAGGGCGCCCGGCTTCGTCAGCGTGAACCTCCCGCACATAGCGGGCCTCCTTCCCGGGCAGCCCCCTGCCCCCTTCGGCCGCGTTGTGGCATAATAGGGAGGCTTCCCCGTTTGCCTTCGCACGAGGAGATATATCGTGTATCAACGTTGGTTCTTGGCATTTCTCGCGGCCGCATTGGCGTGGTCGCCGGGCGCGGCGCTCGCTCAGCAGAGCGGGCCGCGCCCGAGCATCGCGGTGCTCGATTTCAACACGAACGGCCTCACCTCGAGCTGGTACGGCTCGTTCCAGCCGGGCGTAGCGCTCAGCGATCTGCTCACCGACCGCATGGTGAACGCGGGTCAATTCAACGTGCTGGATCGGACGCACCTGAGCTCCACGCTGGGCGAGCATCAGCTGGCGGCAAGCGGCGAGGTCGACCCGCAGACCGCGATCTCGGCCGGCCGCATGACGGGCGCCCGATATCTCGTGACCGGCAACATCCTGCAGCTCGACCAGACGGGACAGAGCGGAGCGAACGCCGGGAGCTTCTTACCGTGGCCGTACTCGGCCGCCGCGGGGAGCGTCAACACGCATCGCGTGACGATCAAGGTCGCGGTTCGCGTCATCGACGCGCGAACCGGACAGATCGTTCAGAGCTTCGCCGACGAGGAGACGCGCTCGGGCACGTCATGGAACGCGGGTGGCTTCACCGGCGGCACGTGGGGGTCGTACAGCAACGAGCAGTTCGTCAACAGCGACATGGGCCACCTGATCGACGACGAGGCCGGCAAGATCGTCGCTTCGATCGATCCGAGCCGCTTTAACTCCGGTCCGGTCGCGCCGACGCTGAACGGGCACGTCGCCGCTATCGACGGGCACAACGTCATCATCGACATCGGCTCCAACTACGGCGTGCAGCCAGGCCAACAGTTTGACATCGTCATGACGAAGTCGATCGTCGACCCGACGACGCATCAAGTGCTGCACGTGAACGAGAACATCGGCAAGCTGCAGATCGACACGGTCAGCTCCAACGCCTCGGTCGGTCACGTGATCTCTGGCAGAGCGGCGGTCCGCGTCACGGTAAGCTCGAGCCCGTAATGAGGCTTCTCGTCGCGGTTGCGCTGGCCCTAAGCACGCTTGGCGCAACCGCTTCGGCGCGCAGCGACCCGATGACCTCGCTGCGCTTCCTCGTGGGCGATTGGACGTGCGCGTACCATCAGGGCGCGGCGAAAGTGACGTACAAGGCGACGTTCGCCTACGACTTGGCGGGCAATTGGCTGCGCGAGCGCGACGTCTGGACCGGCGGCGGGGGCGACGAGGCGCTCTTCACCTATCAGCCCAAGCGGCACGCGTGGATCGCGGTCGTCGTCGAGCAAGAGCGCAACGTCGCGCTCTTCAAGGGCACCGGGTCCGACTTCGCGCACATCGTCTACAACAGCGTCTACCCCGAAACCACGATGAGCCAGCACTTCGAGCGCACGTCGCCCACGAAGTACAGCGTTTTCTTCTCGCAAACGACGAACGGGAAGACGGTCAAGTCGACCGACGTCTGCACCCGGGTCTAACCCCCGAGTCCGGCCTTCGGTATCCTCAGCGCAGCGCTCGGAACGGTTCTGCTGATCAGAAGAAGGGCGTCGCCCCATACCATCGCTTTCCGCCGATCATGCAGCGAGTAAATGCTTGGCACTATCGCCTATTTCGCTTCAAATCGTACGAAGCGTTCGCAATGTTCAACACGGTTCTCGGAGGCGCGTTCTCCCCTTCGACGAGCTCAGGGTGACACAGCACTTTTCCGTCCTTCGCCTTCGTTCGCTGCGCTCAGGATGACAAAAAGCGAGAGGCAGAATTACGAGCCGGTAAGGCGGGCGACGACGCGCTCCACCTTCACCACGCGCGTCTTCGTCCAGCGGTCGTGCAGCAGCACCCGGCGCCAGATGAAGCTCAGCGGCACGATCGCCCACCACACGGCGAAGACGATGAGATAGCGCACGATCGTGCGCGCGATGCTCGGCTTGCGAAAGTCGGTCGTGACGACGCGCAGCCCCGCGATCATCATGCCGAAGGTCTGCCCGGCGAAGATTACGAGCACCGCGAGATAGAGCGGGAACCAGAAGAAAAAGCCCAGGCGATGCACGAACGCGCCGATGAAGTTCGTGACGGAGTCAGCCGTAATGGGCTGCGCCCCATTGCCCAGATCGACCCCGATCCCGAGATCGCTGAGGACGAACGGCCCAAGCTGCGCCTCATCTCCCGACGTCGGCTGTGGGCTCGGCGTGGCCGTCGTCTTCGTGACCGTTTCAGCGCGCCCGTGCTCCTTACCCCGAATCGTTACCGCCCCG
>DATGHJ010000629.1:0-5999 GCA_035308085.1 Trinickia sp.
CAACATCATGACGCCGGACGAATCTGCGCAAAAGCAGAATCAGGAGCGCGGTGTACTGCGTGACCTGTTCATGGCGCGTCTCGATGTCGACGAAGAAGTTGCCGACATCCTGATCGACGAAGGCTTTACGAGCCTCGAAGAGATCGCTTATGTGCCGCTCAACGAGATGCTCGAAATCGAAGCGTTCGACGAAGACACCGTTCACGAACTGCGCAATCGCGCGCGCGATGCATTGCTGACGATGGCGATCGCGAACGAGGAAAAGGTCGAAAATATCGCCCTCGATCTGAAGAGCCTGGACGGCATGGATGCCGACCTGCTCGCCAGGCTGGCCGAGCAGCAGATCCAGACGCGCGACGACCTCGCCGAGCTGGCGGTCGACGAGCTGGTCGAGATGACGGGAATGGATGAGGAAGCCGCGAAGACGCTGATCATGAAAGCACGAGAACACTGGTTCCAATGAAGACTTTGGAACGGCCCGGCCTTTTCTTTTCTTGAGAGAAACGACCATGGCGCACTGATTCGATCGCGGCCGGCTGGCCGCATGACCCGATGCTAACCGCAAGGAATCGGTCCTTGCACTAAGAGGAATGAATGGCGAGTAACAACGTAGCCCAATTTGCCGCGGAACTCAAAATGCCTGCTGGCGTGCTGCTCGAGCAGCTCCAGGCGGCCGGCGTACAGAAAGCGAGCGAAGACGATGTCTTGTCCGAGACGGACAAGTCGCGTCTGCTTGACCACTTGCGCAAGTCGCACGGCTCGACCGACGCGGACAAGCGCAAGATCACGCTGACCAAGCGGCACACGTCGGAAATCAAGCAATCCGATGCGACGGGCAAGGCTCGCACCATTCAAGTCGAGGTGCGCAAGAAGCGCGTGTTCGTCAAGCGCGACGAAACCGCGGAACAAGGCGTGGAAGCATCGAATCATGCAGCCGAGGCCGAAGAGGCCGAACTTCAGCGCCGCGAGGAAGAAGCGCGCCGCGAGGCCGAGCTGCTCGAGAAGCAGGCGCAGGAGCTGAAAGAGCGTCAAGAGCGTCTCGAACAAGAAGAATCCGAGCGTCAGGCCCGCGAGCAAGCGGCTGAAGCCGAGCGTCGCCGTCAGGAAGAAGAAGCCGCGAAGAAGCGCGCGGCGGCGGTTGCCGAAGCGGCAGCGCGCGAACAGGCCGAGGCGGCAGCGGGACGCTCGACCGCCGACGACGAAGAGCGCGCGGCAGCGGAACGCGCGGCGCAACGCGAAGCGGCGAAGAAGGCCGAGGACGCGGCTCGTGTCGCGGCGGAAAAGGCGCGCGCCGAGCAGGAAGAAATCAGCAAGCGCCGTGCCGCGGCCGAAGCCGAAGCGCGCGCGATTCGCGAAATGATGAACACGCCGCGCAAGGCACAGGTCAAGGCGCCTGAGCCCGCGCCGGCCGCCAAGGCCGCGGAAGCGCCGGCGGCGGCGAAGGCGGCGGAAGCCAAGGGCACGCTGCATAAGCCGGCGCGTCCGGCAGGTGAGGGTGCCTCGCGTCCGGCCGGCAAGAAGGCTGCGCCGGCGGCCGCACCGGCTGCAACGCCATCGTCGGCTCCCGCGGCTGGCGACAAGAAGAAGCCGGGCGCAGGCAAGGGCGGCTGGCAGGATGACGCTGCGAAGCGCCGTGGCATCAAGACGCGTGGCGACTCGAGCGGCGGTGTCGATCGCGGTTGGCGCGGCGGCCCGAAGGGGCGCGGCAAGCATCAGGAAGCGACGTCGTTCCAGGCTCCGACCGAGCCGATCGTGCGCGAAGTGCACGTGCCGGAAACGGTCACGGTTGCCGATCTGGCGCACAAGATGTCGGTCAAGGCTTCGGAAGTCATCAAGGTGATGATGAAGCTCGGCCAAATGGTCACGATCAACCAGGTGCTCGACCAGGAAACGGCGATGATCGTCGTCGAAGAGCTGGGGCACCATGCCGTCGCGGCGAAGCTGGACGACCCGGAAGCGCTGCTCGTCGAAGGCGAAGCGACCGACGCCGAGCAGCTGCCGCGTCCGCCCGTCGTCACGGTGATGGGCCACGTCGACCACGGCAAGACCTCGCTGCTCGACTACATCCGCCGCGCGAAGGTTGCCGCGGGCGAAGCGGGCGGCATTACGCAGCACATCGGCGCGTACCACGTCGAAACGCCACGCGGTGTCATCACGTTCCTCGATACGCCGGGTCACGAGGCGTTCACTGCAATGCGTGCGCGCGGTGCGAAGGCGACCGATCTCGTGATTCTCGTGGTCGCTGCCGACGACGGCGTGATGCCGCAGACGAAGGAAGCGATCGCCCACGCGAAGGCGGGTGGCGTGCCGATCGTCGTCGCGATCAACAAGATCGATAAGCCGGAAGCGAACCCTGAGCGCGTGAAGCAGGAACTCGTTGCCGAAGGCGTCGTGCCGGAAGAATACGGCGGCGATTCGCCGTTCGTGCCGGTGTCGGCGAAAACCGGCTCGGGCATCGACGATCTGCTCGAAAACGTGTTGCTGCAGGCCGAAGTGCTGGAACTGACATCACCGATCGAAGCGCCGGCCAAGGGTATCGTGATCGAAGCGAAGCTCGACAAGGGCAAGGGTCCGGTTGCGACGATCCTCGTGCAGTCGGGCACGCTCTCGCGCGGCGACGTCGTGCTTGCTGGCAGCGCTTACGGCCGCGTCCGCGCGATGCTCGACGAAACCGGCAAGGCGACGAAGTCCGCTGGGCCGTCGATTCCGGTCGAAATTCAAGGTCTGTCGGAAGTGCCGGCGGCGGGCGAGGAAGTCATCGTGTTGCCGGACGAGCGCAAGGCGCGCGAAATCGCGCTGTTCCGTCAAGGCAAGTTCCGCGACGTCAAGCTCGCGAAGCAGCAGGCCGCAAAGCTCGAAAGCATGCTCGAGCAGATGGGCGAAGGCGAAGTACAGACCTTGCCGCTCATCGTCAAGGCCGACGTGCAGGGCTCGCAGGAAGCGCTGGTGCAGTCGCTGCTCAAGCTGTCGACGGACGAAGTGCGCGTGCAAGTCGTGCATGGCGCGGTTGGCGGTATCAGCGAAAACGACGTCAACCTGGCCACGGCTTCGAAGGCGGTCATCATCGGCTTCAACACGCGTGCCGATGCGCAGGCCCGCAAGCTCGCGGAGGCGAATGGCGTCGATATCCGCTACTACAACATCATCTACGACGCAGTGGATGAGGTGAAGGCGGCAATGTCGGGCATGCTGGCGCCGGAGAAGCGCGAAGTCGTGACGGGCATGGTCGAGGTTCGCCAAGTTTTCAAGGTGCCGAAGGTCGGCAGCGTGGCGGGCTGTATGGTGACGGACGGTGTCGTGAAGCGTTCGTCGTCGGTGCGCGTGCTGCGCAACAACGTCGTGATCCATACCGGCGAACTCGATTCGCTCAAGCGCTTCAAGGACGACGTCAAGGAAGTGCGCCAAGGCTTCGAGTGCGGTATGTCGGTCAAGAACTTCAACGATATCATCGAAGGCGATCAATTCGAGGTGTTCGAAGTCACGGAAGTCGCGCGTACGCTGTAACCACCGGCGCGAGGGCTCGAAGGGCGGAGCGGGCGCTGGGGCCCGTTCCGCCTTTTTTGTCAGTGCGTGCCGGGCCGCCCCAAGCGCACTGACCACCCCCACGGGGGCAGCGTGTCGATCCGGAGCTGGCGCTTTAGCGCTTACTCCGGTCTCATGCAAAGCAAGCAGTGAGCGTGGGGGCTGTTCATTCGTCAGTACACGGAATCATCATGCCGAAAAAACGCAGTACCCCGAACCGCAACGTCCAGATCGCCGATCAGATTCAGCGCGATCTGTCCGAGCTCATCATGCGCGAGGTCAAAGACCCGCGCATCGGTCTCGTCACGATCCAGAGCGTCGAGCTGACACCCGACTACGCGCACGCGAAGGTGTACTTCACGACGCTGACCGGCGACGCGCAGGCGACGCAGGTCGCGCTCAACCACGCGGCCGGCCATTTGCACAACCTGCTGTTCAAGCGCCTGCACATCCATACGGTGCCGACGCTGCACTTCCATTACGACAAGACGATCGAAAAGGCCGTCGAGATGTCGCGTCTCATCGACGAAGCGAACGCGACACGCGCGAAAGACGACTGATTTCGCGCGCCGCGCGCGATTTCGCCTTCGTTCCACCGTCTTGCCTCTTACATGACTCAGACCCAACGTCCCCGCGTGCCGCGCCGCGCGCTCGACGGCGTATTGCTGCTCGACAAGCCGGTTGGCCTGTCGAGCAACGATGCGCTGATGCGCGCCAAGCGCCTCTATAACGCGAAGAAGGCCGGCCACACCGGCACGCTCGATCCGCTCGCATCGGGTCTCTTGCCGTTGTGCTTCGGCGAAGCGACCAAGTTCTCGCAAGATTTGCTCGACGCCGACAAGACCTACGAGGCGACGATGCGCCTCGGCATTCGCACGACGACGGGCGATGCGGAAGGCGAAGCGCTCGAAACGCGCGAGGCGAATGGCGATCTTGCCGCGATCGAGGCCGCGTTGGCGCAATTTCGCGGCGATATCGTCCAGGTGCCGCCGATGTATTCGGCGCTCAAGCGCGACGGCAAGCCGCTCTATGAATATGCGCGCGCGGGGCAGACGGTCGAGCGGGAAGGGCGCAATGTAACGATTCATGTGCTCGAATTGCTCGCGTGTGAGCTGCCCGATGTGACGTTTCGCGTGACGTGCAGCAAGGGCACCTATGTGCGCACACTCGCGGAGGATATCGGCGAGGCGCTCGGCTGCGGCGCGCATCTGGTTGCGCTGCGCCGTATGGGCGTCGGTTCGCTGACGCTCGAGCACTCGGTGACGCTCGACGCGCTTTCCGATGCCGAGCAGGGCGAGCGCGATGCGTGGCTGCAGCCGGTTGATGCGTTGCTTTCGACGTTTCCGTCAGTCCAGCTCGATGTCGAGGCGACACGTCGATTTCTGCACGGTCAGCGTTTGCGTCTGGCGGAATTGCCGGCGATCGATGCACAGGAGGATTCGAGGGTACGCGTCTACGGAGACGGCGGCCGGCTGCTGGGCGTCGCGAAGGCGGCGGATGGCGTGCTTGCGCCGGAGCGGCTAGTCGTTAGCGCCGAAGCTTCTTAGTACCGCCACCGCCTGTGCGAAAGCCATCTCTGTCCAACGCGCATCGAATAAAACAACGCCCGGCCAAAGAAGCCGGGCGTTTTCACACGCAAAGTAATCGATTCGGCAAACGCGATGTCAATGTGCCGCCGACGCCGCCGCTCCCGCATCCGCCCCACCAGCTCGCTCGGGCTTCGTGATCCAGATGAGCGCGATCAGCGCGATAAAGATCGCCGACGACACATAGAACAAGTCGTTGACGCCAAGCTGCGCGGCCTGCTGCGTCACCATGTTGTTGAAGAGCCCGTAGCTCTGCGCCTGATCGAGACCCGCGGCACCCATCCCTGTCATCTGCTGAGCAAACACTGGGTTGTACGCAGTCGCCTGCTCGGTCAACTGCGCGTGATGCAGGATCGTGCGATGGTCCCACGCGGTCTGGAAGATCGACGTGCCGATGCCGCCGCACATGATCCGCACGAAGTTCGACAAGCCCGACGCAGCCGGAATCCGGCTGCCGTGCAAACCCGACAGTGTGATCGACACAAGCGGAATGAAGAAGCCCGCCATCGCGATCCCCTGGATCAGCGTGGGCAACGTGAGCGCCCAGGTGTCGACGCCCGTCGTATAGCGCGAGCGCAACCAGAAGCACAGTGCGAAGGTGCAGAACGAGGCCGTCGCGATGTAGCGCGGGTCGGTGCGCGGCAGGAACTTGCCCGTCACCGGCGAAAGCAGTATCGCGAACAAGCCGACCGGCGCCATCACGAGGCCGGCATCGGTGGCCGTATAGCCGATATCGGTTTGCAGCCACAGCGGCAACAACACGAGGTTGCCGAAGTAGAGCCCGTAGCCGATCGACAACGCAACCGTGCCGCTTGTGAAATTGCGCCGCCTGAACAGTGACAGATCGACCACCGGATGATCGGCCGTCAATTCCCAGACGATAAAGAACGC
>DATGHJ010000630.1:0-7116 GCA_035308085.1 Trinickia sp.
GCGATCGACGTGCCGCACGTCGATGCGCTCGATACCGCGCTCACCAGCGCAAGCGCTCGAGGCGCAACCTCCGTGCCGGCTTCGCTCGTCCGCACGAGCGCCTACCTCACGCACCACGTCTTCAACCGCCACCATTCCGAAACCGAGCTGCTGCGCTACCTGCGCGGCCTCGCCGACAAGGACCTCGCGCTCGACCGCTCGATGATCCCGCTTGGCTCGTGCACGATGAAGCTCAACGCGACGTCGGAAATGCTGCCGGTGACGTGGCCCGAATTCGGCCAGATCCACCCGTTCGCGCCTGCCGAGCAAACCATCGGCTACCGCGAAATGATCGACCAGCTCGAACAGATGCTCGTCGCCGCCACGGGCTATGCGGCCGTATCGCTGCAGCCGAACGCCGGTTCGCAGGGCGAGTACGCCGGTCTCTTGATCATTCACGCGTACCACGCGTCGCGCGGCGAGGGCCATCGCGATGTCTGCCTGATCCCCGCGTCCGCGCACGGCACCAACCCGGCCTCCGCCCATATGGCGGGGATGAAGGTCGTCGTCGTCGCGTGCGATGCGCAGGGCAACGTCGATATCGAGGACCTGAAGGCGAAGGCCGAACAGCACTCGAAGCAGCTCGCCGCGATCATGATCACCTACCCGTCGACGCACGGCGTGTTCGAGCAGAACGTCCGCGAAATCTGCGAGATCGTGCACGCGCACGGCGGCCAGGTGTACGTGGACGGCGCGAACATGAACGCGATGGTCGGTTTGACCGCGCCGGGCCAGTTCGGAGGCGACGTCTCGCACCTGAACCTGCACAAGACATTCTGCATTCCGCACGGCGGCGGCGGACCGGGCGTCGGCCCGGTCGCGGTCGGCGCGCATCTCGCGCAGTTCCTGCCGAACCAGTGCTCCACCGGCTACAAGCGCGAAGCGAACGGCATCGGCGCGGTGTCGGCGGCGCCGTACGGCTCGGCGTCGATCCTGCCGATCTCGTGGATGTACATCGCGATGATGGGCGCGAAGAACCTCACCGCCGCGACCGAAACCGCGATCCTCAACGCGAACTACGTCGCGAAGAAGCTCGCGCCGCACTACCCGGTGCTGTACGCGGGCCCCGGTGGGCTCGTCGCCCACGAGTGCATTCTCGACCTGCGCCCGATCAAGGATTCGAGCGGCATCCAGGTCGACGACGTCGCCAAGCGCCTCGCCGACTACGGCTTCCACGCGCCGACGATGAGCTTCCCGGTGCCGGGCACGCTGATGGTCGAGCCGACCGAATCGGAGTCGAAGGAAGAACTCGACCGCTTCATCGAAGCGATGATCGCGATCCGCGAGGAAATCCGCGCCGTCGAGGAAGGCCGTGCCGACCGCGAGGACAACCCGCTCAAGCATGCGCCGCACACGGCCGCTGTCGTCGTCGCGAACGAGTGGGCGCACGCGTATTCGCGCGAAACGGCGGCGTATCCGCTGCCGTCGCTCGTGGCGCGCAAGTACTGGCCGCCGGTCGGGCGCGCGGACAACGCGTATGGCGACCGCAACCTGTTCTGCTCGTGCGTGCCGATCGCCGATTACGAATAGCGGGGCGGCCATCCGTGGGGCGGCGAACCTTCGGGCGGCGAACCGTCGGGCGGCGAACCGTCGGGCCGACTTTGGCATCGTGACCAAAAGACGCAAGCCGCTTCGCGCGGCTTGCGTCGTCTTTGCCGTGCGCACTCAAGACCAGATAACATCTGACACCGAAATCGAACCAACGAAGGAGTTCCGCATGGTGCGAAAGGTGCGAACGATGACAAGGCACGGAACGCGATTGCTGTTGACCCAACGAGCCGGCGCGCCGCTTGCGACGCTGCTCTTCGCCTGCGCGGCGCTGACGGCACCGCTGCAAGCCGCCAACGCGGCGATGAATTTTTGTGCGGCGCCCGCGCTGCAAACGAGCGAGCGCACGAACGCCGACCCGGGCGTGCAGGCGCTCGTGAAAAACGTACAGGCGCGCCTGAACGATCAGCCGAAGCCGCTCGAACGGCTGCATACCGAAGGCACGCTGCCGCATGAAGGCATCTACGATCAGAGCGTCGACGCGCAAAGGGATCTGGACCTGATGCGCAACGCCGCGCTCGCCTGGCGCGCGACGAGCGACGACCGCTATCTGAAGCTCGTCGACCGTTTTCTGTACGCGTGGGCGACCACCTACAAACCGAGCTTCAATCCGATCGACGAGACGCATTTCGAAGGAATGATCCTCGCGTACGACCTGACCGCAAGCGCGCTGCCCGTGAAGACGCGTAACACTACGGCCGCGTTCATTGCGAAACTGGCAAACGGCTACATTGCGCAAATCGATGCCCAGCCGCGCCCGCTTATCGGAACTTTTCGCAACAATTGGCAGAGTCATCGCGTCAAACTGATAGCAATGAGTGCGTTTACGCTCGACGACCGCAAAATGATCAATGCCGCGCAGCGTCTTTTTATCGAGCACATCGGCGACAACATCGCGCCGGACGGCTCGACCTTCGACTTCACGGAGCGCGACGCGCTGCACTACGTGACCTACGACTTGCAGCCGCTCGTGACGGCCGCGCTCGCCGCGCGCCGCCACAACCGCAACTGGCTGCCGGAGCGCGCAGCCAACGGCGCCACGCTCGCCGACGCGCTGAACTGGCTGACGCCCTACGCGCTCGGCACCAAAACGCACGAGGAATTCGTGCATTCGAGCGTCGCCTTCGACGCCAAGCGCCGTGAAGCGGGCCTGCCCGGCTATTCGGGAGAATGGGAGCCGAAGAACGCAACCGAACTCTTTTATCTCGCAGCGCGGCTGAACGGCCGGTATACGCCGGTCGCGCTGCGGTTGGCGCCCACGCCGCCGGCATGGCTCGCGGTATGTTTGCCGCTGCCGGCGCCGGCGCGGTAGCATTTCTTATCTCAGGAGCAGTAATGGCAGTCAGCGTTTTCGATCTCTTCAAAATTGGGATAGGGCCGTCGAGCTCGCATACGGTCGGACCGATGCGCGCGGCGCTGATGTTCGTCCAGGGGCTCGAGCGCGACGGGTTGCTCACGGCTACCGCGTCGATCAAAGTCGACTTGTACGGATCGCTCGGCGCGACCGGCAAGGGCCACGGCACCGACCGCGGCGTGATGCTGGGCCTGATGGGCGATGCGCCCGACACCGTCGACCCCGAGACGATCGCCACGCGTCTCGAAGCCGTACGCACGTCGCGTACGCTCGCTCTCGGCGGCACGCACAGTGTGCCGTTCGTGCCGAAGGAGCACATCTCGTTCTACCGGCAGGCGTTGCCGGAGCATCCGAACGGAATGAAGCTGCACGCGTTCGATGCGGCGGGCGCGACGCTGCGCGAATCGACGTATCTGTCGGTGGGCGGCGGTTTCGTCGTGACGGCGGGCGCGCCGAATACGAAGGTGCTGCAGGCGGCCGACCAGCTCCCGCACGCATTCAGCACCGGCAACGAGCTGCTGGCGCTCAGCGAATCGACGGGCAAGACCATCGCGCAACTGATGTGGGAAAACGAGCGCGCGTGGCACACCGAAGAAGAAACGCGCGCCGGGTTGCTCAAGATCTGGAGCGTGATGCAATCGTGTGTCGCGCGCGGCTGCGGGATCGGCAACCCGGACGCCGACGGCACGCTGCCCGGCCCATTCCAGGTCAAGCGCCGCGCACCGCAGCTTTATCGAACGCTGTCGGGCAATCCGGAACAGGCACTGCGCGATCCGCTGTCAATGGTCGACTGGATCAACCTGTATGCGATCGCCGTCAACGAAGAGAACGCCGCAGGCGGGCGCGTCGTCACCGCGCCGACCAACGGCGCGGCGGGGATCATCCCGGCGGTCCTGCACTACTACACGCGCTTCATGCCGGGGTCGAACGAGCAAGGCGTGATCGACTTCCTGCTGACGGCGGCGGCGATCGGTATTTTGTACAAGCTCAACGCATCGATCTCGGGCGCGGAAGTGGGGTGTCAAGGTGAGGTCGGCGTCGCGTGCTCGATGGCGGCGGGCGCACTCGCGGCGGTGATGGGCGGCACGCCGCGGCAGGTCGAGAACGCGGCTGAAATCGGCATGGAGCACAACCTCGGCCTCACTTGCGACCCGGTCGGCGGCATGGTGCAGATTCCGTGCATCGAACGCAATGCGATGGCGTCGGTGAAGGCCGTCAACGCGGCGCGCATGGCGCTGCGCGGCGACGGCAGCCATTACGTGTCGCTCGATTCGGTCATCAAGACAATGCGCGAAACCGGAGCGGATATGAAGACGAAGTACAAGGAGACGTCGCGGGGCGGGTTGGCGGTGAATATAGTCGAGTGCTGAAAGTGCGGCGTCGGGCGGCTGCCTTCTCGGCCGCCCGAGCAACGCCGCCTAGCATTCGCCCTCGTCGCCTAATCCATAGCTGCACGCGACGGGGTCGTGCCACTTGGCATCCTGGGACTCGCCGTCAATGCCATCGAGCCTGATAAAAATGTCTCGCGCCATTTTGAACTCCGAAATGATTGGGAAGCGCGCTGTGAAGAAATCCCGATACTTGTGGAAAGCTGACCAAGCTGTCGTCGTCGCTTCACCGCGCCGATAGATCGAATCCCTTAAGAAAACTCAGGCAAGCTTTACATGTTGCCGGTAACGCCGGCGCATGGCCCGATCGTGCGGCGCATGCTGCAGCAATTGACATGCCGCTCTTGAACCTTCGAGGTCAGTGGAATGGAACTTCTTGCTATTGCCCCCGCCCCGCGCTTGCACTCAGTTACACCAGTAGCCGCGCCCTCACGCTCGGCGTAATCTGTCAAAGCCCTCGTTCCCCAGCCGCACCCCACCCTCACACCAACCGCCAGGAGGACCCCGCGCCATGCCGAATGTCGCCGATTCCGCCACCGTGACAGGTGCGCGCCTCATAGTCGATGCGTTGCTCACGCACGGCGTGGACCGAGTGTTCTGCGTGCCGGGCGAGAGCTTTCTCGCCGTGCTCGATTCGCTGCATGATGAAACCGAACGCATTCAGACGATCGTTTGCCGCCACGAGGCCGCCGCGGCCAACATGGCCGAGGCGACGGGCAAGCTGACGGGTCGTCCAGGCGTCGCGCTCGTCACGCGCGGGCCGGGGGCGACGCACGCGTCGATCGGCGTGCACACGGCGTTCCAGGATTCGACGCCGATGGTCCTCCTCATCGGCCAATGCGCACGCGAGCACCTCGATCGCGAAGCATTCCAGGAGATCGACTACCGCCGCATGTTCGGCCAAATGGCGAAATGGGTCGCGCAGATCGACGACGCGCGCCGTATCCCCGAATACCTGAGTCACGCGTTTCATACGGCGTGCGCCGGACGGCCCGGCCCGGTCGTGCTGGCCCTGCCCGAGGACGTGCTGTCCGACCCATGCCCGGCGATGCCCGCCGCGCCCGCATTCCAGCGCGTCGCCGCCGCGCCCGCTGCTCAGCAGATCGACCGGTTGCGCGAGCTGCTCGAACACGCCAAGCGGCCGATGGTCATCGCTGGCGGCAGCGGCTGGACGCCGGCCGCATGCGCCGACTTGCGCCGCTTCGTCGAAGCGTGGCAGTTGCCGGTCGGCTGCGCGTTCCGCTACCAGGACACGATCGACAACGAGCATCCGAACTATGCGGGCGACGTCGGGCTCGGCGTGAATCCGGCGCTCGGCGCACGCATCCGCGAGGCCGACCTTCTGCTCGTGATCGGCCCACGTCTCGGCGAAGCGACCACCGGCGGCTACACGCTGCTCGACATCCCGAAGACGAAGCAGACGCTCGTCCACGTGCATCAGGGCGCGGAGGAACTGGGCCGCGTGTATGCGGCCGATCTGCCGATCGTCTCCGGCATGCCGGAGATCGCCACCGCGCTCGCGGCGCTCGAACCGCGCGCCACGCCCGCATGGGCCGGCAGCGCCGAAGACGCCCACGCGGCCTATCTGGAATGGCGCAAGCCGCGCCCGATGCTCGGCGACGTGCAGCTCGGCGAGATCATGGCGCAGCTACGCGCGCGGCTGCCGAACGACGCGATCGTCACCAACGGTGCGGGCAACTACGCGATCTGGCTCCATCGCCATTTCGCTTACCGGCACTACCGCTCGCAACTCGCGCCGACGAGCGGCGCGATGGGCTACGGCGTGCCCGCGGCCATCGCGGCGAAGGCGATGTACCCCGAACGCGCGGTGGTCGCGCTCGCCGGCGACGGCTGCTTCATGATGGCCGGCCAGGAACTCGCGACCGCGATGCAGTACAGGCTGAACGTGATTTTCATCGTGGTCAACAACGGGCACTATGGAACGATCCGCATGCATCAGGAGCGGCACTACCCGGAGCGAACCCACGGCACCGGTCTCACGAACCCCGATTTCGCCGCCTTTGCGCGCTCGTTCGGCGCGCACGGGGAAACGGTGGAGCGCACCGCGGATTTCCTGCCGGCGCTCGAGCGCTCAATGGCGAGCGGCTTGCCCGCGCTGATCGAGCTGCGCGTGCCGAAGGACGTGAGCACGCCCAACGCGACGCTCGAACAGATTCGCGAGCAGGGCCGCAAGGCCCGCGCGCCGACAGAGTAGGCAGTAAGCAGTAGCTCGCGAAGCAGGCCGCCGCATCGCGCGGGACTGATTCGTGCTGCGGCGGTAAGGGCCTGTACGCGCAAGCGGCAGGCCCGAAAAGCAGGTCCACATCGACGACGGAGAGAGGACCCATGGCTGATTCGCAATCCTTCCTGCAGGCGCGCGAATTCCTGCTGCGCCATCGCGAGGACTACGACACCGCATATCGCGACTTCAAATGGCCCGTGCTGATCGAGTTCAACTGGGCGCTCGATTGGTTCGACCTCTACGCGCATAACAATCACGAGCCCGCGCTGTGGGTCGTCGAAGACGATGGCAGCGAGCAAAAGCGCACGTTCGCAGAGTTGTCCGCGCGCTCGAATCAAGTCGCCAACTATTTGCGCAGCGCGGGCGTCGCACGCGGCGACCGCGTCCTCCTGATGCTGCCGAACGAGCCGGCGCTGTGGGAAGTGATGCTCGCCGCGATCAAGCTCGGCGCCGTGACGATTCCCGCCACGCTCCTGCTCACGCCTGCCGATATCGCGGACCGGATGACGCGCGGCGAGGTCAAGCATGTGATCGCGACGGCCGGT
>DATGHJ010000631.1:0-17443 GCA_035308085.1 Trinickia sp.
CGCGCACCAGCACGTCGTTGACCTTGTACTCTTCGCACGGGTTCGAGAACATCATGTGCATGAAGTTCGCGCTGTACGACAGTTCGTTCTTCGGATAGACGAACGGCTGGCCAATGCTGTACTTGTACGCCATCGCCACGAGCGTCGGCAGCTTCGCGATCATGCGGATTGCCGAGATATCGCGGTGACGCGGGTTATTGATATCGAGCGAGTCGTGATAGAACGCCGAAAGCGCGCCTACCGATGCGACGAGAATCGCCATCGGGTGCGAATCGCGGCGGAAGCCGCGGAAGAAGAACTGCATCTGCTCGTGGACCATCGTGTGCTTGGTGACGGTGCCCACGAATTCCTTCTTCTGCGCGACGGTCGGTAGCTGGCCATTCAGAAGCAGGTAGCAGGTTTCGAGGAAGTCGGCGTTTTGCGCGAGGTTGTCGATCGGATAGCCGCGGTACAGCAGCTCGCCCTTGTCACCGTCGATGTAAGTGATCGCCGAGTTGCACGACGCCGTCGACATAAAGCCCGGGTCGTACGTGAACTTGCCGGTTTGGCCGTAGAGCTTGCGGATATCGATCACATCCGGGCCCATCGTGCCCTTGTAGATCGGCATTTCGACGCTGGGCGAATTGTCGCTGAACGATAGCGTGGCTTTAACTTCTGACGGGGTCATAGCATCCTCAATCGAAGGTTTTATTACGGGTTTTCGATAAATTGCACGCGGCGCCGCTAACAGCCGGCGCTCAAACAGCGCGCAACAGCCCCAAGATCCGGCTCACATCCGGTCCGGCAAGGTCGCCTTCCGGTTCCTTGCGCGAGAGAAGCAAGTCCATCAGGTCGTTATCGCTCAGCTCGAGCAGGCGCGTGAGCGCGCCTACGTCGTCATCGCTGAGATCATGCTCATATCGGCTGAAGAAACGCTCGAAGATGAGATCGTTTTCCAGCAGCCCGCGCCGGGCGCGCCAGCGAAGGCGCGCCCGGCGAAGCGGGTCGGATTGATGCGAAGTACTGTCCATCTCAGACCGCGCGGCGCACCATCAATTCCTTGATCTTGCCGATCGCCTTCGTCGGGTTCAGGCCCTTCGGGCACACGTCGACGCAGTTCATGATCGTGTGGCAACGGAACAGACGGTACGGATCTTCAAGGTTGTCGAGACGCTCGCCGGTCGCCTCGTCGCGGCTGTCCGCGATGAAGCGATAGGCTTGCAGCAGGCCGGCGGGACCGACGAACTTGTCCGGATTCCACCAGAAGCTCGGGCACGACGTGGAGCAGCTAGCGCACAGAATACACTCGTACAGGCCATCCAGCTCGTCGCGCTCTTCCGGCGACTGCAGGCGCTCTTTCTCGGGCGGCGGCGTGTCGTTGATCAAGTACGGCTTGATCGAGTGGTACTGGTTGAAGAACTGCGTGAAGTCGCAGATCAGGTCGCGCACGACGGGCAGGCCCGGCAGCGGACGCAGCACGATCTTCTGCGGCAGGTCGTTCAGGTTCGTCAGGCACGCGAGGCCGTTCTTGCCGTTGATGTTCATCGCGTCCGAACCGCACACGCCCTCGCGGCACGAGCGGCGGAACGACAAGGTTTCGTCGAGCGCCTTCAGCTTGAC
This sequence comes from Trinickia sp., assembly GCA_035308085.1. Taxonomy (GTDB): domain Bacteria; phylum Pseudomonadota; class Gammaproteobacteria; order Burkholderiales; family Burkholderiaceae; genus Trinickia_A. Next base: position 1,600 of record DATGHJ010000631.1, read on the forward strand.
GAGCGCGTCGAGAAGCATGCGCTCGTGCGAATCGATTTCGATTTCGTACGTCTGCATGCGCGGGGCCGCGTCCTTGTCCGGATCGTAGCGGTAGATTTCAAAAATACGTTTTGCCATTTCAGAGTCCTTTATTTGGCTCTCTAGGATTGCGCCGGGCCGCCTCTTTCTGGCGAGCCCCGGCGTCAAGCAACAGGTACGAGGAAAGCGCTTAGAACGTACGCGCCTTCGGCGGCACCGATTCGACCGTCAGCGGCTTCATGTGCACCGGCTTGTAGTCGAGGCGATCGCCCTCGCTGAACCACAGCGTGTGGCGCAGCCAGTTTTCGTCGTCGCGATGCTCGTGGTCGTTGTGCGCGTGGGCGCCGCGGCTTTCCTTGCGGGCTTCCGCCGACACCATCGTCGCGCGCGCCACTTCGATCAGGTTCGCCAGTTCGAGCGCTTCGACGCGCGCGGTGTTGAACACCTTCGACTTGTCCTTCAGGTGCACGTGATCGACGCGCTCCTTGAGCTCGTTGATCTTCTGCACGCCTTCGGCGAGGAGCTGCGAGTTGCGGAACACGCCGGCATGCGCCTGCATGTTCTTGCGGATGTCGCCCGCGATCGCCTGCGTGTACTCGCCCGAGCTCGACTTCTCGAGCTTGTCGAGGCGCGACAGCGCGAAATCGGCGGCGTCGGCCGGCAGCGGCTTGTGCTCCTTGATTTCCTTGACGTGCTTGACGATATGGTTGCCGGCTGCGCGGCCGAACACCACCAAGTCGAGCAGCGAGTTCGTGCCGAGGCGGTTCGCGCCATGCACCGACACGCACGAGCATTCGCCGACCGCATAGAAGCCGTTGACCGGCTCTTCGTGGCCGCGCGACGTGCCCACGACCTGACCGTGCATGTTCGTGGGGATACCGCCCATCTGATAGTGGATGGTCGGCACGACCGGGATCGGCTCTTTGATGCAGTCGACGTTCGCGAACTTCAGCGCGATCTCGCGGATCGACGGCAGACGCTTCATGATCGTCTCGGCGCCGATGTGCGACAGGTCGAGCAGCACGTGATCCTTGTTCGGACCCACGCCGCGGCCTTCCTTGATTTCCTGGTCCATCGAGCGCGAGACGAAGTCGCGCGGCGCCAGATCCTTCAGCGTCGGCGCGTAACGCTCCATGAAGCGCTCGCCGTCCGAGTTGCGCAGAATGCCGCCTTCGCCGCGCACGCCTTCGGTGATCAGCACGCCCGCGCCGGCCACGCCGGTCGGGTGGAACTGCCAGAACTCCATGTCTTGCAGCGCGATGCCCGAGCGCGCCGCCATGCCAAGGCCGTCGCCGGTGTTGATGAACGCATTGGTCGACGCCGCGAAGATCCGGCCCGCGCCGCCTGTGGCGAACAGCGTGGTCTTGCCTTCGAGGATGTAGACGTCACCCGTTTCCATTTCGAGCGCGGTCACGCCGAGCACGTCGCCGTCGGCGTCGCGGATCAGATCCAGCGCCATCCATTCGACGAAGAACTGCGTCTTCGCCGCGACGTTCTGCTGATACAGCGTGTGGAGCAGCGCGTGACCGGTGCGGTCAGCCGCCGCGCAAGCGCGCTGCACGGGCTTTTCGCCGTAGTTCGCGGTGTGGCCGCCGAACGGGCGCTGATAGATCGTGCCGTCCGCATTGCGGTCGAACGGCATGCCCATGTGCTCCAGTTCGTAGACCGCGTGCGGCGCTTCACGGCACATGAATTCGATTGCGTCCTGGTCGCCGAGCCAGTCGGAGCCCTTGATCGTGTCGTAGAAGTGGTAGTGCCAGTTGTCTTCGCTCATGTTGCCGAGCGAGGCGCCGATGCCGCCTTGCGCGGCGACGGTGTGCGAACGCGTCGGGAACACTTTGGACAGCACGCAGACCGACAGGCCGGCGCGCGCCAATTGCAGCGAAGCGCGCATCCCGGAGCCGCCCGCGCCGACGATGACCACGTCGAAGCGGCGACGCGGCAGAGAATTCTTGATTGCAGCCATTCTTTTACACTCTCCAGAGAATCTGCGCAGCGTAGCCCGCACAGGCGAGCAGCCAGACGATCGTCAGCGCTTGAAGGACCAGACGCACACCGACGGGCTTCACATAGTCCATCCAAATGTCGCGGATACCGACCCACGCGTGATAGAAGAGCGAGAGCAGCGTGACGAACGTCGCGAGCTTCATCCATTGCGTGGCGAAGATCGACGCCCAGCCGTCATAGGAAAAGTCTTGCGCGCCGAAGAACCAGGCCAGCAGGATGACGGTGTAGATCGCCATGATCGTGGCGGTGACGCGCTGCGCGAGCCAGTCGCGCAGGCCATAATGCGCGCCGACGACCAGGCGCTGCGAGCCGATTCGGTTATGGGCTGACATGTTTTAGAAAGCTCCGAACAGTTTGAGCGCGAAGGCGATGGTGAGGATCGAAGACACGACGAAGACGACGACCGAGGTCGACTTGCCCTTTTCCTTCGACACGGCGTTGTGGTTCGTATCCATCACGAGGTGACGGATGCCGGCGCAGAAGTGAAACAGGAAGGCCCACGCCAGAACCAGCGTGATGAGCTTGACGATGACGTTGGAGAGGAAGCCCTTGAAGACTTCGAAGCTGAGCTCGGAAGTGAGGCTTTGATCGAAGAGGTAAAGCAGGAACGGAAGGAATATGAAAAGCAACGCACCGCTCACGCGATGCAAGATCGACACGCGCCCCGCTAGCGGGAGACGATATGCCGTCAATATCTGACCGATACCGATGTTCCGGTACTCCGGCCTTGGTTTTTTTACGGCTTCTGCCATGCTAGACCCCTACTATGTTGTCACACTAATCCGCGATTTTAGCGCCTTTTTATATCGCAACGCAGCGAAAAGCTGCTCCGATGTTTTGCACCGCGCGCAACAATGGCGCCCCGAGACCCGCTTCAGCAAAGGCGCTGCGGGCTCCGCTCAACTCAAGTCGTTCTGATAGTAATACCCGGTTGTGACATACCAACCGCGACGCACTTCGACGGGCCGGTCTCCGTATGTATAGGACACCCGCTCGACAGACAGCAAAGGAAATCCTGCTGGCACCGCGAGTTGGTCGGCTACCGTTGGCTCGGCCGCCACCGCGCGAATCTTCTCCGACGCCCGAATCATCCGCGTGCCGAACTCCGTCTCGAACATCGCGTACAGGGGGCCTTTATACTCGCTCAAGCGCTCGAGCGTGAGGCCGCGGAACACGCCGCCCGGCAGCCAGATCTCGTCGAGCACCGTGGTTTCGCCGTCGAACTGCAAAAGGCGCTTGATGAGGACAACGGGATCGGCCGGCTTCAGGTCGAGCTGGCGCGCGATCTCGGCCGGCGCGCGCAGGCGCCGGCATTCGAGCAGCTTGCTGACGTGGGGATGTTCGGCGCCGTCGTCGGCCAACAGGCGGAGGAAGCGGAATTGGGCGCGGTCTTCGTTGTGCGTTGCAACAAACGTACCTTTGCCCTGGCGGCGCACGAGCAGGTTGTCGGCGGCGAGTTCGTCGATCGCCTTCCTCACCGTGCCCTGGCTCACCTTATAGCGGGCCGCCAGTTCGACCTCGCTCGGGATGATCTCACCGGGCTTCCATTCGCCCGATTCGAGGCTCTGCGTGATGAGCCCTTTGATTTGCTGATAGAGCGGACTGAACGTCGGCGACGCCGCGCCACCCGCTCCCGCGCCGTCGCCAGCCCCGCCAGGGGCCGCCGCGCCGATCGGATTCGCTGTGTTCGCCGGGTTCGCATTCATGGGCGCATTTCATCACAAACGCCTATTTCGCGTCCAGGCTTTTCCCTGCAATACATATGTCTTATATAAGACATAAGATACTGTTGACTTTGCGTTGTCCCCCTCCTACACTCCAACGCGAGCCAGGGTTTGCGGGTCGTGCGAAGCGCTTCCCGCCAGCGGCGAAACGCTTGAGCATGAGCCTTGCGAGTCGCGCGCTGCTGCAGTCGCCGGCGCCATCGGGCGCTCCGGCAGGCGTCTTTACCGCCTTCGAACATCCCCATTCCCCGCTTCGCCGCACCCTTCGCGGCACCGGTTATCCGGCATGGCGGCATTGCCGCAGCGCCAAGCCCGGCGCGGTTTTCGGGCCCATCGCGCAGCTTCGTTGCTCCATGCTTCATTCACGCTTCGCGTAACGCGCATAGAATGGCGTTTTCCCTAGCGTCCAACGCATCGTCCTGGAGATTTCTCAATGGCTAAGCCCGCAAAGCGTGTTGCCGTCACCGGCGCCGCAGGTCAAATCGGTTACTCGCTGCTGTTCCGTATCGCCAACGGCGATCTGCTCGGCAAAGACCAGCCGGTCATCCTGCAACTGCTCGACCTGCCGCAAGCGCAGGCCGCCGTGAAAGGCGTCGTGATGGAGCTAGAAGACTGCGCGTTCCCGCTGCTCGCGGGCGTGGTGGTCACCGACGACCCGAAAGTCGCCTTCAAGGAAGCCGACGTCGCCCTGCTGGTCGGCGCGCGTCCGCGTTCGAAGGGCATGGAGCGCAAGGATCTGCTGTCGGCCAACGCCGAGATCTTCACGGTGCAAGGCAAGGCGCTCAATGAAGTGGCCAGCCGCGACGTGAAGGTGCTGGTGGTCGGCAACCCGGCCAACACGAACGCCTACATCGCGATGAAGTCGGCGCCGAATCTGCCGAAGAAGAACTTCACCGCCATGCTGCGCCTCGACCACAACCGCGCGCTGTCGCAACTGGCCGCCAAGTCGGGCAAGGCGGTCGCGTCGATCGAAAAGCTCGCCGTGTGGGGCAACCACTCGCCGACGATGTACCCGGACTTCCGCTTCGCGACCGTCGAAGGTCAGTCGCTCACGAAGCTGATCAACGACGACGAATGGAACCGCAACACCTTCATCCCGACCGTCGGCAAGCGCGGCGCGGCGATCATCGAAGCGCGCGGCCTGTCGTCGGCGGCTTCCGCTGCGAACGCGGCGATCGACCACGTGCGTGACTGGGTGCTCGGCACGAACGGCAAGTGGGTGACGATGGGCATCCCGTCGGACGGCTCGTACGGCATCCCCGAAGACATCATCTACGGCGTGCCGGTGGTTTGCGAAAACGGCGAGTACAAGCGCATCGAAGGTCTGGAAATCGACGCCTTCTCGCGTGAAAAGATGGATGGCACGCTCGCCGAACTGCTCGAAGAGCGCGACGGCGTGCAGCACCTGCTCGGCTAAACGCCCGATGCGCGCCGGAAACCGTTGCTGTTCGACGCGTTTGCGGCACTTGTGTGCGAAGGCAGGCGCCGAAGGTCCGCTCAACACCTGATCGAGCGGATCGCGAACGCCGGTCTTCGCACCTGATTCGAGCGCGTTTTGCAGCGAATCCGACGCAGTCCCGCCGTTTTCATCGTTAGCCGATGCTGATCGCCGATAACGGCGGCAGCCGGCAACCTGCCAGCGACGATCCAGCGCGACAGAACTCGCCCGAATCAGGTTTTCTTCCCGACGACCCACGCTCCTGACGCCGAAGATGCGCGCACTCCTCCCTGCCGTTGTGCTGTTTGACGGCGAAGCGCCACCCGCCATCCTGCCTGCCTGTGACCATTACGCGGGCAGCGAGAAGCTGATGCTCAAATCGCTGGCGCTGCAGGCGCAGCTTGGGCCCGTATTCGACGTCACGCTCGATTGCGAGGACGGCGCCGAAGTGGGCCGCGAGGCCGAGCACGCGGAGCTGGTCGCCTCGCTCGTCGGCGGCGACCACGATAAATTCGGCCGCGTCGGCGTGCGCATCCACGATTTCGATCATCCGCACTGGCGCGACGACGTGCGCCTGATCCTGCGCGGCGCGGCGCGCGCGCCCGCCTACATCACGCTGCCGAAAGTCCGCAACGCGGGCGACGCCGCCGAAATGTGCGCGTTCATCGAAGCCACGCGGCGCGAACTCGGGATCGGCAAATCCATCGCTGTCCAAGTGCTGATCGAGACGCATGGCGCGCTCGCGCAAGCATTCGCGCTCGCGGCACTGCCGGCTGTCGAGGCGCTGAGCTTCGGGCTCATGGACTTCGTCTCCGCTCATAACGGCGCGATCCCTGATTCGGCGATGCGCTCGCCCGGCCAGTTCGATCACCCGCTCGTGCGCCGCGCGAAGCTCGAGATCGCCGCCGCGTGTCACGCGCACGGCAAGGTGCCGTCGCACAACGTCAGCACCGAGGTGCGCGACATGCGCGTCGTCGCGAACGATGCCGAGCGCGCCCGCAACGAATTCGCCTACACGCGGATGTGGAGCATCCACCCAGCGCAGATTCCCGTCATCGTGAGTGCGTTCGCGCCGCGCGACGAAGAGATCGCGACCGCCGCCGAGATCCTGCTCGCGGCGCAAGCGGCGCAGTGGGGCCCGACGCGCCACGGCGACACGCTGCACGACCGCGCGAGCTACCGGTACTACTGGTCGGTGCTGCGGCGCGCGCGGGCCACGGGGCGGCCGCTGCCGCGGGAAACCGCGCCACTGTTCGGCCCGGACGACACAACGAAGGAGGCAGGACAATGACGAACCCCTCGGCGAACCCGTCCGCCGGCGCGGCGTTCCGTGCCGCAGTCGCCGCTGAAAAGCCGCTACAAGTCGTCGGCGCAATCAACGCGAACCACGCACTGCTCGCGAAGCAGGCGGGCTTCAAGGCGATCTATCTCTCCGGCGGCGGTGTCGCAGCCGGTTCGCTCGGGCTGCCCGATCTCGGCATCTCCACGCTCGACGACGTGCTGACCGACGTGCGCCGCATCACCAATGTCTGCGACTTGCCGCTGCTGGTCGACGTCGATACCGGTTTCGGCCCTTCCGCGTTCAATATCGCGCGCACCGTCAAGGAACTGACGAAAGCCGGCGCGGGCGCGATGCATATCGAAGACCAAGTCGGCGCGAAGCGCTGCGGACACCGCCCGGGCAAGGCGATCGTCTCGCAGGACGAGATGGTCGACCGCATCAAGGCCGCCGTCGACGCGCGCACCGATCCGAACTTCGTCATCATGGCGCGCACCGACGCACTCGCGGTCGAGGGCCTGCAAGCCGCGATCGACCGCGCCAGCGCCTGCGCCGAAGCGGGCGCGGACATGATCTTCCCGGAAGCGATGACCGAGCTCGGCATGTACCGGCAGTTCGCACAAGCCGTGAAGGTGCCGATCCTTGCGAACATCACGGAGTTCGGCGCGACGCCGCTCTTTACCGTCGAGGAATTGCGCGGCGCGGACGTAGCGCTGGTGCTCTACCCGCTCTCCGCATTTCGTGCGATGAATAAGGCAGCCGAAAACGTCTACGGCGCGATTCGCCGCGACGGCACGCAAAAGGCTGTGCTCGACACGATGCAAACGCGCGAAGAGTTGTACCAGAGCATCGGCTATTACGCTTACGAGCAGAAGCTCGACTCGCTGTTCAGCAAAGACAAGGCGTAAAGGCGGGGATAACCGCGCAGGAGTACGAGACCAAATGAGCGAGACGACTACGCAAACCGACGGCACGGCAGGCACCCCCGGCTTCAAGCCGAAGAAATCGGTGGCGCTTTCGGGCGTGACGGCGGGCAACACGGCGCTGTGCACGGTCGGGCGCACCGGCAACGACTTGCACTACCGCGGCTACGACATCCTCGATGTCGCGACGACCTGCGAGTTCGAGGAAATCGCCTATCTGCTCGTGCACGAAAAGCTGCCGACCCAGGCCGAGCTCGCCGCCTACAAGACCAAGCTCAAGGCGCTGCGCGGCCTGCCCGCAAACGTGAAGGCCGCGCTCGAATGGATTCCGGCCTCGGCACACGCGATGGACGTGATGCGCACCGGCGTGTCGATTCTCGGCACCGTGCTGCCCGAGAAAGACGACCACAACCTCGCCGGCGCGCGCGACATCGCCGATCGCCTGATGGCCTCGCTCGGCTCGATGCTGCTCTACTGGTACCACTACTCGCACAACGGCCGCCGCATCGAAGTGGAGACCGACGACGACTCGATCGGCGGCCACTTCCTGCACCTGCTGCACGGCAAGGAACCGTCGAAGGCGTGGGTCGACGCGATGCACACCTCGCTGATCCTCTACGCCGAGCACGAATTCAACGCGTCGACCTTCACCGGCCGCGTGATCGCGGGCACGGGCTCGGACCTCTACTCGGCGATCACCGGCGCGATCGGCGCGCTGCGCGGCCCGAAGCACGGCGGCGCCAACGAAGCGGCGTTCGAGATCCAGTCGCGCTACCAGACGCCGGACGAAGCGGAGGCCGACATCCGCCGCCGCGTCGAAGCGAAGGAAGTGGTGATCGGCTTCGGCCACCCGGTCTACACGATCTCGGACCCGCGCAACAAGGTCATCAAGGAAGTCGCGAAGAAGCTCTCGAAGGACGCGGGCAACCTGAAGCTCTTCAACATCGCCGAGCGGCTCGAGACGGTGATGGCGGACGCGAAGAAGATGTTCCCGAACCTCGACTGGTTCAGCGCGGTGTCGTACCACATGATGGGCGTGCCGACGGCCATGTTCACGCCGCTCTTCGTGATCGCGCGCACCTCGGGCTGGAGCGCCCACATCATCGAGCAGCGCATCGACAACAAGATCATCCGGCCCAGCGCGAATTACACCGGCCCGGAAGATTTGAAATTCGTACCGATCGAGAAGCGTTGAGTGGGAAAGGGGATAATGCGCGCTAAAGCTCGAAAAAGCTCGCCTGGTCCCCTGACCTTCTCGCTGACCCTCTCGCTTACGACCCGCGTTTTCCCCACGCCATGAACACCGCAAACCGCAAACCCCTGCCCGGCACCGCGCTGGATTACTTCGACACGCGCGCAGCCATCGACGCGCTCGAACCCGGCGCCTACGACAAGCTGCCGTACACCTCGCGCGTGCTCGCCGAGAATCTCGTGCGACGGTGCGACCCCGCCTCCCTTACCGCATCGCTCAAGCAGATCATCGAACGCAAGCGCGAGCTCGATTTCCCGTGGTTCCCGGCGCGCGTCGTGTGCCACGACATTCTCGGCCAGACCGCGCTCGTCGACCTCGCCGGCCTGCGCGATGCGATCGCCGAGCAAGGCGGCGACCCGGCACTGGTGAACCCGGTCGTGCCCGTGCAGTTGATCGTCGACCATTCGCTCGCTGTCGAATGCGGCGGCTTCGATCCCGATGCGTTCGCGAAGAATCGTGCGATCGAGGATCGCCGCAATGAAGATCGCTTCGACTTCATCAACTGGACCAAGAAAGCGTTCAAGAACGTCGACGTGATCCCGCCGGGCAACGGCATCATGCATCAGATCAATCTGGAGCGGATGAGCCCGGTGATCCACGCGGTGAACGGCGTGGCCTACCCCGACACCCTCGTCGGCACCGATAGCCACACGCCGCACGTCGACGCGTTGGGCGTGATCGCGATCGGCGTGGGCGGGCTCGAAGCCGAGAACGTGATGCTCGGGCGCGCGTCGTGGATGCGCTTGCCCGATATCGTCGGCGTGGAGCTGACCGGCCGCCGCCAGCCCGGCATCACCGCCACCGACATCGTGCTCGCGCTGACCGAGTTCCTGCGCAAGGAGAAGGTGGTGGGCGCGTATCTGGAGTTCCGCGGCGTTGGCGCGTCGAGCCTCACGCTCGGCGACCGCGCGACGATCTCGAACATGGCGCCCGAATACGGCGCCACGGCGGCGATGTTTTACATCGACGAGCAGACTCTCGCTTACCTGCGCCTGACGGGCCGCGCCGAGGAGCAAGTCAAACTCGTCGAAACCTACGCAAAAACCGCCGGCCTGTGGGCCGATACGCTGCAGCACGCCGAATACGAGCGCGTGCTCACGTTCGACCTCTCGACCGTGGTCCGCAACATGGCGGGTCCGTCGAATCCGCACAAGCGGCTGCCGACGTCCGATCTGGCCGCGCGCGGCATCGCCGGCAAGTGGGAGGACGTGCCCGGCCAGATGCCCGACGGCGCCGTCATCATCGCGGCCATCACGAGCTGCACGAACACGAGCAATCCGCGCAACGTGATCGCGGCGGCCCTGCTCGCGCGCAACGCCAACGCGCGCGGCTTGACGCGCAAGCCGTGGGTCAAGTCCTCGCTCGCGCCGGGCTCCAAGGCGGTGCAGCTCTACCTCGAAGAAGCGAAGCTGCTGCCCGAGCTGGAGCAGCTCGGCTTCGGCATCGTCGCGTTCGCGTGCACCACGTGCAACGGCATGTCGGGCGCGCTCGATCCGGCGATCCAGCAGGAGATCATCGAGCGCGACCTGTACGCGACCGCCGTGCTGTCGGGCAACCGCAACTTCGACGGCCGCATCCATCCGTACGCGAAGCAAGCGTTCCTCGCGTCGCCGCCGTTGGTCGTGGCCTATGCGATTGCCGGCACGATCCGCTTCGACATCGAGCAGGACGCGCTGGGCACCGATCAGGACGGCAAGCCGGTCTATCTGAAGGACATCTGGCCGAGCGACGAAGAGATCGATGCGATCGTCGCGCAGAGCGTGAAGCCCGAGCAGTTCCGCAAGGTCTACGAGCCGATGTTCGCCGTCACGGCCACGGGCAGCGAGCCGATCAATCCGCTTTACGACTGGCGCGCGCAAAGCACCTACATCCGCCGCCCTCCTTACTGGGACGGCGCCCTGGCGGGCGAGCGCACGCTGCGCGGGCTGCGTGCCCTCGCCGTGCTGGGCGACAACATCACGACCGATCACCTCTCGCCGTCCAACGCGATCCTCGCGGACAGCGCCGCCGGCGAATACCTCACGAAAATGGGTTTGCCGGAGGAAGACTTCAATTCCTACGCGACCCACCGCGGCGATCACCTCACCGCCCAGCGCGCCACCTTCGCGAACCCGACGCTCGTCAACGAGATGGCGGTGGTCGACGGCCAGGTGAAGAAGGGATCGCTCGCGCGCGTCGAGCCGGAAGGCCGGGTCACGCGCATGTGGGAAGCGATCGAAACCTATATGGACCGCAAGCAGCCGCTCATCATCATCGCCGGGGCGGACTACGGCCAGGGCTCGTCGCGCGACTGGGCAGCCAAGGGCGTGCGTCTGGCGGGCACCGAAGCGATCGTGGCCGAAGGGTTCGAGCGCATTCACCGCACGAACCTCGTCGGCATGGGCGTGCTGCCGCTCGAGTTCAAGCCCGGCGTGAACCGCGTGACGCTTGGCATCGACGGCACCGAAACGTTCGACGTGATCGGCGAGCGCAAGCCGCGCGCGGACCTCACGCTCGTCATCCATCGCAAGAACGGCGAGCGCGTGGAAGCGAGCGTGACCTGCCGGCTCGACACCGCCGAAGAGGTCTCGATCTATGAAGCGGGCGGCGTGCTGCAGCGGTTCGCACAGGACTTCCTCGAGTCGTCGAAGGCGGCTTGATGAAAGCTCGATAACAGGACAACCACTCCATGCCCCACGTACCCCAAATCAAGATTCCCGCCACCTACCTGCGCGGCGGCACCAGCAAAGGCGTGTTCTTCCGCCTGCAGGATTTGCCCGAAGCGGCCCGTGTGCCGGGTGCAGCGCGCGATGCGCTGCTGCTGCGCGTGATCGGCAGCCCGGACCCTTACGGCAAGCAGATCGACGGCATGGGCGGCGCGACGTCGAGCACGAGCAAGACGGTCATCATCGCCAAGAGCAGCAAGCCCGATCACGACGTCGACTACCTGTTCGGGCAGGTCTCCATCGATAAAGCCTTCGTCGACTGGAGCGGCAATTGCGGCAATCTCTCCGCCGCTGTCGGGCCGTTTGCGATCAGCACAGGGCTCGTCGATGCGAGCCGCGTGCCGCAAAACGGCGTGGCCGTCGTGCGCATCTGGCAGGCCAATATCGGCAAGACCATCATTGCGCACGTGCCGATCACCGCAGGCGCCGTGCAGGAAACCGGCGAGTTCGAACTCGACGGCGTGACCTTCCCCGCCGCCGAAGTGCAGCTCGAGTTCATGGACCCCGCGGCCGAGGAAGAAGGCGCCGGCGGCGCGATGTTCCCGACCGGGAGTCTGGTCGACGACCTCGACGTGCCCGGAGTCGGCACGCTGAAAGCCACGATGATCAACGCGGGCATCCCGACGATCTTCGTGAACGCCGAGGCCATCGGCTACACGGGCACCGAGCTGCAAGACGCGATCAACGGCGATGCCGACGCGCTCAAGAAGTTCGAGACCATCCGTGCCTACGGCGCGCTGCGCATGGGCTTGATCAAGGACTTGAACGAGATCGCGACGCGGCAGCACACGCCGAAGATCGCGTTCGTCGCGCGGCCCGCGGACTACGTGGCGTCGAGCGGCAAGCGCGTCGCCGCCGCGGACGTCGATCTGCTCGTGCGCGCGATGTCGATGGGCAAGCTCCATCACGCGATGATGGGCACGGCGGCGGTTGCGATCGGCACGGCAGCGGCGATACCGGGCACGCTCGTGAATCTCGCGGCCGGCGGCGGCGAGCGCAGCGCGGTGCGCTTCGGGCACCCGTCGGGCACTTTGCGAGTGGGTGCCGAGGCCGCTCTTGCCAACGGCGAATGGACCGTGACGAAGGTCATCATGAGCCGTAGCGCCCGCGTGCTGATGGAAGGCTGGGTGCGCGTGCCCGGCGACGCGTTCTAAGGTCGGGTCAGAAAGGCTCGGTGATTGGCTTCACCTCGGACGCCGAGCCGCCGATCAGCTACCGTCCGGCTCCGGCCGATAATCGGTCGGCCTTCCCCCCGTCCATTTTCTGAACGCGCGATGAAACGCGCTCGGCTCGGCAAAGCCCACGGCAATCGCGATGTCAGCGATGGTCCGCTCGCCGGCCTGGAGCGACGCGATCGCGATGTCCCGGCGCAGCGCGTCCTTGATCGACTGATACGTGTAGCCCTCTTGCTTGAGCCGCCGCCGCATCGTCGCTTCCGCAAAGCGCAGCTTCGCCGCCATTTCGTCGGCGCCGGGCCACTCGGCGATCGGCATCGCCCGCAATGCGCGGCGCACGCGCGCGGCAACCGAATCCGGATTGCGGTACTTGACGACGAAGATCGCGGGCGCATCGCGCAGAAACGACTTGAGCGACTTCGCCGTCTGGATCACCGGCAGATCGAGGAAATCGGGCGACAGGTCGACGTACGATGCGCTCTGTCCGAACTTCAAGTCGTCGCAAAACATCAATCGGTATTCGTGCCCGGCCGCCGGCTCGGGGCAGTTGAAGCGCGCCTCGAAAATCGGAATGCGCCGCCCCACGAGCCAGCACACCACGCCATACACGAGGATGAAGTAGGTCGCGTACGCGAACATCCGCTTGCGCTCGGCGCCTTCGCGCACGTGGAACGACAGGCGCACCCGGCCGCGTTCCTTGGTGACCTGCGCGCTCATGTCGTCGAGCACGAGCCGCATGAAACCGATCGTGCGCGCGAGCGCCTGCGCGCCGTTGCGCGCGGTCAGCGCCGCCTGGCACATCGCGATGAAGCTGCCGCTTTTCATCGGATGCGAGTCTTGCCCGAAGAATTCGTCGTCTAGCGCGCGGCAGATCGCGTTCCACAATGCGCCGTATTGCGCCGACGAGACGCGCGCAAGCGGCAAGCCCAATAGCTGCGCCGCAATGCCCGCCTCCTCCAAGAGCGGCTGCGGATCGACCCCGCACCGCTTGACGCAGTGCACCGCCTCTTCGACGAGGCTCACTGCGATAGTCCCTTTTTCGTTATGCATTGCAGCAAAGTTGATTCAACGGACACCTCGCGCGGCAAACGCGCATGATCCTCGTCCGCCGATGGCAAATACGCTCAATAAATTTGATCGGCTTGAGCATCGAAAGCCGTCTTCACGGTTCTTACACTCTGTTGCATCAAGGTCATTACACAAACCGTCGATGACGATCCCGACGCCCGCGCGACACGCTTCGCAGGCGTCGCTCGCAGCGCATGGCAGCCGGTCAGACCGCACAGTTTAAGGGGAGCGCGTAATTAGCGCCAAGCCGGCGCCACGCCGAAGCCGCACCACCCAGTTCGAATCCGCAACACAGGAACCCTCGTCATGGACGACTTCTACACCGACGAACAACGAATGATCCGAGACGCGGCGCGCGATTTCGCCGCCGAATGCCTCGCGCCGAACGCCGGCAAGTGGGATCGCGAAGGCGCGCTGCCGCGCGAAGTCGTTTCGCAACTGGGCGAGCTCGGCCTGCTCGGCATGATCGTGCCGCCCGAATGGGGCGGCACTTACACCGACTACGTGGCCTACGCGCTCGCGCTCGAAGAAATCGCGGCGGGCTGCGCCTCGTGCGCAACCGTGATGAGCGTGCACAACTCGGTCGGCTGCGGGCCGATCCTGAACTTCGGCACCGCCGCGCAGCAAGCGCGCTGGCTGAGCGATCTCGCGCTCGGCCGGGTCATCGGCGCGTTTTGCCTGACCGAGCCGCAGGCCGGCTCCGAAGCGAACAACCTGAAGACGCGCGCCGTGCTCGAAGACGGGCATTGGGTGCTCAACGGCAGCAAGCAGTTCGTGACCAACGGCGGCCGCGCCGGCGTCGCCGTGGTGTTCGCCGTCACCGATCCCGAACTCGGCAAGCGCGGCATCTCCGCGTTCATCGTGCCGACCGATACGCCGGGCTTCAACGTAGGCCGCCCCGAGAGCAAGCTCGGCATCCGCGCGTCCGACACCTGCCCGATCTCGCTCGAAAACTGCCGCATCCCCGAGGAAAACCTGCTCGGCGAGCGCGGCGAGGGCTTGAAGATCGCGCTGTCGAATCTCGAAGGCGGACGCATCGGCATCGCCGCACAGGCGGTCGGCATTGCGCGCGCCGCATACAGCGCGGCGCGCGAGTACGCGAACGAGCGCATCCAGTTCGGCAAGACGATCAAGGAACATCAGACGATCGCCAACATGCTCGCCGACATGGAAACACGCCTGAACGCCGCGCGCCTGCTCGTGCATCACGCGGCGCGCCTGCGCAGCGCGGGGAAACCGTGCTTGTCGGAGGCCTCGCAGGCGAAGCTTTATGCGTCGGAGCTGGCCGAGGAAATCTGCTCGAATGCGATTCAGATTCACGGCGGCTACGGGTATCTCGAAGACTATCCGGTCGAGCGGCATTATCGTGACGCACGCATCACGCAGATCTATGAAGGCACGAGCGAAGTGCAGCGCATGGTGATCGCGCGGCACGTTTGAACGGCGCCCGCGTTGCGCGGGCGCGGCGGCAGACAAGCTCACGGCGCGCAGGCGGTCATCCGCCTGCGCGCATAGACGAAGAGCAGCCAAGGAGAGAGACAACGATGACGGCAGCACAACGCTTCTTCGAGGCGCGCGATTTCCTCTTGCGCCATCGGACCGACTACGAGCGCGCGTATCGCGAGTTCGCGTGGCCGCGGCTTGGCGAGTTCAATTGGGCGCTCGATTACTTCGACGCCATGGCGCGCGGCAACGATAACCCGGCGCTGTGGATCGTCGATGCTGTTGGCGGGAACGAATTGAAGCTGTCGTTCGCGCAGATGTCGGAGCGCTCGTCGCGCATCGCGAACTATCTGCACAGCGTCGGCGTGGCGCGCGGCGATCGCGTGCTGCTGATGCTGCCCAATCGCGTCGAGCTATGGGATGCGATGCTCGCTGCGATCAAGCTCGGCGCGGTCGTGCTGCCCGCGACGACGCTGCTATCGACGAACGAAGTGCACGACCGCGTGGAAGTCGGCGCGCCGAAGTTCGCGATCGTCGACGCGGCCGAGACGGCGAAGTTCGATGCGCTCGATACCACGCTCACCAAGATCGTCGTCGGCAACCCGACTCCGCAAGCCGGGTGGCTCGATTTCGCGGAAGGCTACTCGGCCTCCGCGATATTCACGCCCGACGGCATCACCCACGCCGGCGACCCGCTGCTGCTCTACTTCACCTCCGGCACGACCTCCAAACCGAAGCTCGTTCAGCACACGCACGAAAGCTACCCCGTAGGCAGCTTGTCGACGATGTATTGGGTCGGCCTGCAGCCCGGC
>DATGHJ010000632.1:0-2686 GCA_035308085.1 Trinickia sp.
CGACGCTGCAGACGATCGGCGGCTCCGGCGCGCTGAAAGTCGGCGCCGATTTCCTGAAGCGCTATTTTCCGAACTCGCAGCTGTGGTTGAGCGATCCGAGCTGGGAGAACCATCGCGTCGTGTTCGAGAGCGCCGGCATCACGGTCAATACGTATCCGTACTACGACGAGCACTCCGGCGGCTTGCGCTTCGAGCAAATGCTCGACACGATCAAGGGCCTGCCGCCGCAAAGCGTCGTGCTGCTGCACGCGTGCTGTCATAACCCGACAGGCGTCGACTTGAATGACGCGCAATGGGCGGAACTCGTTCCCGTCTTGCAGCAACGCGAGCTGATCGCATTCGTCGATATGGCCTATCAAGGCTTTGGCGCGGGGCTCGACCAAGATGCGGCATGCATCCGCCTGCTCGTGTCGTCGGGCGTGCCGCTCATCGTCGCCAACTCGTTCTCGAAGAATTTCTCGCTGTACGGCGAGCGCTGCGGCGCGTTGAGCGTCGCGTGCGCATCGGCCGATGAAGCGAAGCGCGTGCTCGGCCAACTGGCGTCGAGGGTACGCGCGAACTACAGCAATCCGCCTACGCACGGCGCGCGGCTCGTCGCGGGCGTGCTCAATGCGCCGGCGCTGCGCGCATCGTGGGAGCAGGAGCTGGGCGCGATGCGCGAGCGGATTCTCGCGATGCGCAAGCGCATTTACGACGGGCTGAACGGTCACGTCGAAGAGCGGCTTCTCACGCGCTATCTCGCGCAGCGCGGCATGTTCACTTATACGGGCTTGACCGAGACTCAGGTTGAACGCCTGCGTGAAGAGCACGCGGTGTATCTGCTGCGCTCCGGGCGCATGTGCGTGGCCGGCTTGAACGAGCGCAACGTCGGCTACGTGGCTTCGGCCATTGCCAGTGTCGTGAAGAGCACCGCGTGAGGGCAGGCGTGTTCGAGCGGCGGCGCAACTCGCTCAAGGCCCGCACATCGTGCCGGGCGCGGGGCACAACGGCGATCTCATGCTGAGCTCGCCGTGCGCGCTTCATGCGATGTTCGGCACGGGGGAATGCGCGGACTGATCGGACAGACTCTCGATGAACCGCGCGACCAGCGGATCGGCGACGAAGCTCGCGGCGGAATCCGCGAGCAGAATCGCCGAGCACTCTTGCGGTCTCGCCACGACATAGCCTTGCACGTAATCGACGCCGATCTCGTGCAGCGCCTTTAGCGTGTCCAAGTCTTCGACCCATTCGGCGACGCTACGCATGCCGAGATTGTGCGCGAGCGCGACGAGCGCTTCGACAATCGCGACGTCGGCCGGATGCGAGCACATCGAGCGCACGAATTCGCCGTCGATTTTCAGAGCGTCGGCCGACAGCGACTTCAGATAGCGGAACGACGTATAGCCCGCGCCGAAATCGTCGAGCGCGATCTTGGCACCCATGTCGTGCACGCGGTTGATGAAGCGTTGCGTGTTCCCCAGGTCGTGCAGCGCGACGCTCTCTGTGATCTCAAGGCAGAGGTAACGAAGAATCGAGCGGTGGTGAACAAACAACGCAAAGATGTCTTCGGTGAAGCGCTCGTCGTTCAGCGAGCCGCCGTTCAGGTTCACGCAGATGAAGCGCGTCTTCGGCAGCGAACTCTGGTTGGTTTCGATCCAGTCGAGCGTCGTGCTGACCACCCATTTGTCGAGCGCGGCGATGTTGCCGGATTCTTCAGCGGCGGAAATGATCTTGTCGGGCGTCACGACTTTGCCGTCGGCCGCGCGCATGCGCAGCAGCACTTCGAAATCCAGCGATTCGGTCGGCGCCGTGAGCGACATGATCGGCTGCATCACGAGGAAGAGCCCGGCCGGCAACTGATTGCGGCCGAACGATTCGACGAGCTTCAGCTCCGCCGCGCGCTGTTCGAACGCGGCAGCCCCCTTGCGATACACGACGAGCCGGTTGTGGCGGCTTTCCTTTGCCTCGCGGCACGCGCGGTCGGCATGCGAGAGCGCGTCTTGCACGCGCACGCCGTGCGAGCACTCGACGAGGCCGATCGAAGCCTTGACTTGAAACGCCCGGCTGCCCACCTGATACGGAATTTCATTGAGTTCGGCGAGCAGCCGCGTGCAAAGCTCGACGGCTTCGTCGATCGACGTTTCGTTCATGATGCACACGAACTCGTCGCCGCCCATGCGCCCGAACGAGAAGTTGCCGTGGAAGCGCGCGAGCACGCGGTCGGCGACTTGCTTGAGCACTTCGTCGCCGGAGCGGTGGCCGAAGAGATCGTTGATCAGCTTGAAACGGTCGAGATCGATATAGGCGAGCGTCCAAAGCGCCGCGTTCTCGCTTTGCATCGCGATCGCCTTTTCCAAGCCGCGTCGGTTCAGCGACCCCGTCAGCGGATCGTGCTCGGCGAGAAAGCGCAGCCGCTCGATCGCCTTCGAGCGTTCGGTCACGTCTTGCAGCGAACCTTCGATCCAGTCGTTTGACGTGATCGCCTTGAGCAGATAGCGGCGATCCGCCGTGCCATGCGCTTCGGAGCCGCCGATTTCGATTTCGCTGTTGCGGCCTTTGAGCGACAGCGCTTGCAGCGAGCCCCATGCGCCCGGCTCGAAATAATCGTTCCAGTGGCGCAGGCCGTAATCGCTCTTTTGCACGGCGAGCATCTCGCGCAGCGCGGGATTGGCGCGCACGAAGCGCCCGCGCGAATCGAGCGTGAAGA
>DATGHJ010000633.1:0-7977 GCA_035308085.1 Trinickia sp.
TCGGATCTGGCCTCGCGCCTGGAAAAAATGGAACACGACGTTCAGCGAGGCAAGCAGGGCGCCCAACATGGCCTCATTTTGCGGATCAGCCAGATCGACATCGCCCATGGCTTGCGCGAGCTGCGCCAGGAATTCACGAAACGGCAGCTCGTCGAACGTGGCCGGTTCCGGCGGGATCACCGCTTGCAGCTGCTCGACCGAGTACCGGACCGCGCGCGCCAACTGCACGACGCTTTCGATGGGCGCCGATGGCGAGGCGGTGGTCGGATCGACCGTGCTCGACGGGCTCGCGACCGGCGGCGGCGTGGTCTTGGGCGACAGCTTCGGCGCGTTCTTCCGCTGGCGCTTGGGCGAGGCGGGCGTCTTGTGCGCGGCCCAAGGCGCATCGAAGTCCTGAAGATCCGTGCTCACGGGCAGGCCGAGCTCGGTCGCAAGCTCGTTGGTCTGATCCTTGATGCGCTCGCGCTCCTCCCACTGCACCTCTTGCCGGGACGGGTTGAACGACGGCAGATTGCTTGCCGACGTCGGGGCCGACAAGCCGCTGAGTGTCGAGATGACTGCGCTCAAGATCGAGGCCAGGACCACGGCGTTGGCCGGAGCGTCGGTCTTGATCGCTTCCCGGTGCGTGAGAACCTGCGACTCGACACGCGCCCGGTCCGCATACGAGTGGCCCGATGACCCGTCGGGCAGCTTCGGCTGGCTCTTGCTGGTCGGATGTTGCTGGCCCTTGACCGTGCCGCTGTCCTCGACGGGCGCAACGATCGATTCGGTGGGTGCGCGCAGGCTGCTCAACACGCGCAATAGCTGCTCGGCGTATTCCTCCAGCTCGACCCGCTCGCGCAGCGGCGTGTCGCCGCCGCGCGAGCGGAAGCCGCGCAATCTCGCGGAACTTGCCTGCGATTGCGTGAACTCGTCCTGAGCCTTGATGACGGCGCGGAATGACGCGCCGGTCGTCGTTCCCTTGCTGTGCAGCGTTTTGATCTTCTTCTTGTGGTCCTTCGGCACCGACGAGCCCGCATGCTTTTCCAGCCTGTCCGCCAGGTCGCTCAACTGCTTCTTCTGGCGGCTGATCGACGAGGCGTCCTCTTTCAGCCGCTTGCGCAATTGCTTGCCTTGCTTCTCCAGTTCCTTTTGCAATTCGGCGTGGGTCGGCACCGGCGTTTGGCGCTTCCTTTTTGTCTGAGCGCCCTTTTCGTCATAACGGATTTCCTGCTTGCCTTCGTCGACGAGCACGCTCGGCCTTAGTTCGAAGCTGGGCGGATAGCTCTCGCCGGGCTGCAGCACGTAGGGATCGTCCTCCCAGGCCAATACCCCGTTGCGGATGATGTAGACGGCTTGCACCGGGGCATGAACGTCCCCGCCGACGGCGGTATGCGACGGAGTCGACGGGGGAGGGTGATTCGCGGCGCAGCCGCCGCCCGCCTGCGCGCGTGCGCCCATGCGGTCGGCCTCGCGCTCGAGCAGCGGGTCGTGGTTGACGTCCTGCCCGGCCAAGCGCGCCGTCGCGCGCACGCGCCCCTGGGCCTGTTGAACGACGTGCCATGCCTCGTGCGGCAAATGCCGCTCCTGCCCTGGTGCAAGATGGATCTCGCTGCCCTGCGCATAGGCATGCGCACGCAGCTGCGCCGGCTTCGGCGAGCGGTAATGCACTTTCACGTGCTCGAGGCTCACGCCCGCGAGCGCTTCGAGGCTCGCTTTCAATTCGTCCGGCAAGCCGGTGCGATTGGCGGCGTTCGCCGGGCGCCGTTGCACGACGCTACCGGCGTAATGGTAGTCGCCCATCGCGACCAGCCCGGCGGCATCGGCCGTCGATGGCGCCGTCGCCTTGGAGGCCGCGGCGGGTGCCGCTTGTGTAGCGTCGGCGTGCGCCCGGCGGGGTGCGGCACGCTTTATCGTCGGCATGTCAGCCTCGTTCGGCAAAGGCAGGCGCGGCACGCATGCGCCTACTCATCGTCATCCCATCCGAACACCTCGGCATGAAACACCTTGCCGAGCTTTCGGTACTCGCGCTGCGTCGCCTGCAGCACGTGGCGGTGCGCGACGGGCAACCCGTCGGCCGCCGCGAGAAACGCGGCGCCGATCGCGATGTTGTTGATGTTGCCCCCGGCAAGCGGCGCCTTCTCGGCGAACAGCTCGAAGTCGATGTCGCCGGCGAGCGGCGTGGCGGCCGGAAAGGCGTTGCGCCAGAGCCGCAGGCGCTGTTCGCGGTTCGGAAACGGGTATTCGATCATGAACTTGAAACGCCGCATGAACGCCTTGTCCATGTTCTGCAGCAGGTTGGTCGACAGGATCACGATCCCCGGGTATGTTTCGATCCGCTGCAGCAGATAGCCGGTTTGCAGGTTCGCATAACGGTCGTGCGCATCCTTGGTCTCGGTGCGCTTCGAAAACAGGCTCTCGGCTTCGTCGAAAAACAGCACCACGTTCATGGCCTCGGCCTGGTCGAACAGTTGCGCGAGCTGCTTTTCGGTCTCGCCGATGTATTTGCTGACGACGCTCGCCAAGTCGATCCGGTAGAGGCTCAGATTGAGTTCGTTCGCGATGATCGACGCCGTCATCGTCTTGCCGGTGCCTGACGGTCCGTGGAACAGCACGCACAGGTTGCGGCTGTTGTGATGCTTGCCGTCGAAGCCCCACGCTTCGACGACCTGATGGCGGTTGCGCGCGTAGTGCAGCACTTCGGCGAGCGTGCGCCGGGTGTCCTCGGGAAGCACGAGATCGTCGAAGCGATAGGGCGTCTTCACCTCTTGCGCGACGCTCAATGGCTCGCGGCGGCTCTCTTCCCGGCACGCCTCGAAAAGCAGCGCCTCCGTGCGCTCGGCGCCCGGATTCACGAGCGCGCGGCTCGCAGCATCCTTGACGGACGTGACGATCTGATCCTCCGTGAACGGGTACAGATTGACGAGCTGGCCGACGGTCTCGTCGTTTGCCGCGAAACCGAACGCGCCCAGATGACGCTGCCAGATGCGGCGCCGCAGCCGCGTGTCGGGGGCCGTGCTCTTGATGAGCACCGGAACGGCGCGATGTCCGCGGTATCGATGCGCGAGATCGGCAATGCGGCGCGCGGGGCCGTTCAGCACGGCGACGTAGCGCTGGCTGTCGAGGAGCGTATGGCAGACGTCGTCGAGCAGGTCGTCCGTGCTGTCGTGGGAACTGAGCCACTGGCAATGCATGAGCACGAGCACGCGGTTGGACAGCAGCGCGTCGCGGCACAGCATGCGCAGGCGGGCGGCCAGCGCCGCGCGGTTGCGGCCGCCGTTCAGATACGCTTGCCAGAGCGCGCGTCCGTCGAGCCGCATCGCGCGCATGCCCGCTTGCCGGAATGCGGCCGCGCAGAGGCTTTCCTGCATGACCGGGTCCGGGCCCTGGAGATGCAGGACGTAACTCGTCGGCTGCGCGTCGTGCACGGCGGCGCGCGCGAGGAAATGCCCCAATTGCTGTTTGATGGTGTCGCAAACGAGATGCTCGTCGAGTTCGAGCGTGCCGTCGATCGCTTCGAGCGGCGCTTCGAGCCGCAGTTGCGGCGCCGCGCGCGCGAGCAGGTAGGCGGCGATGGAGGGCGACAGCCGATAGCTGCCCGCAAGCGTGCCGAGCCGGCTGCCGGCGGCAAGCTCGACGAGGTCCCAGTTGCGCAGCGCGGCGTCGCTCATGAGTCGTTCCTGGAGGTCGAGCCGCGTAGCCGGATCGCCGCCGCAAAGACACGCCGCGCTGGCGAGCGGCACGACGTGCTCGCCCGCCGCCGCGGGCAGCTCGTCCGCGAGCGACTCCAGAATCGCGCCATAACGGGCATCGAGTTCGAGCAGCAGCGCGCAGAGCAGCAGTGTCTGGTCCTGCCGGTCGAGCTGGAACAGCAGCGCGAGATGGACCCACGGCAAGAACACGTGCGCTTCGACGCTCGCGGCGCTGCGCGCGGCGAGACGCTCCCATTGCTGTTGCAGCGCGGCGTCGAGGCGCTCCATCGTGCCTTGAAGCTGCGCGTCGGGCCGGCGCTGGCGGCTCGCCTGCCGATACAGTTCGGCGAGCCGGTCCGCCGGTGCGGGCGCGGCAGCGCCCGGCGGTTGCGTCATCTGCCGTTGCAGAAGGGCGCGCTCGATCATGCTGTCGCCGAGTTGACGCAGCGATTGCAGCAGATCGAGGTTGTCCCGGTATGGGGAGATGTCAGCAGTGCTCATCGGCGGAGAACCCCGGTGGTTTGACGAAGTCCGCGAGCAGCACGAGCCGGTCCGAGCCGCCGCGGTTCCAGGCTTCGTGCTCGACCGTATCGTCGAAGATCAGGCACTGACCCGGAATCCAGCGCCGCACTTCGCCGCCGACGCGCAGCCCGCAATCGCGCGACGCCCGCAGCGCCAGATGCAGCCGCAGCACCTCGCCGCTGTAGCCGACGTGCGGTTCGATTTCGGTGCCCGGCGCGAGCCGCGAAAAGCCTGCCGTGCGCAGCCCCGGAATCGCTTTGACGAGCGCAGCCGTGCGCGGGCAGAAAATGCAGTTCTCGACGATCGGCCTATCCGCCAGATAGAGGCCGTACACGTCCCAGCCATGGTTGTACAAACCCGTTTCGGGCCAGGCGTCGAATTCCTGCCCCGGCAGCGCCAGGCATTCGCCGAGCACGTCTTGCCAGTGCGCCATGAGGGGCGCGGTGAAGGGGAACGTCGAGGGTTCGAGAAACATGGATGGCGCCTCCTTCACCAGAACAACCGCCACTCGCCATCGAGCCAGACGCCGTGCCCTTGCAGCGTGATGCGATAGTCGCCGGGCGTGACAGGCAAGCCGCGCGCCTGGTGAAAGCACGTGCCGGAGTGCAGAAACAGCGTGCCGGCACGATAGGCGACGAATCGCGTCGCGCTCGTTCCCAGGCGTTCCAGCTGGCCGGCGCGGTCGAGGTGCGCGAGCGCGTCGAGGCCGAGCGGCCACAGCTTCATGCCGGCGCCTTCGCGCGGCAGGCAAAGCGGTAGCGTGAACGACAGCGTCGGCGGGTCGTCGGCCGATCTGTCGCCTATGAGGCCGACGACGCCGAGCGCCCGATGCGCCGTATCGACATGGATCGGATTGCCGGGAAAGCCGGCCCCGTCGCGCCGCGTGAACCAATCGCCGTGCAGCACGTCGTGCTCGGCGCGCGCGGCGAATTCCCGGTGCGCGCCGAAGATATGAAAGCCGGGCAAGGCCGCGCCGGCGAGCCAACTCGCGGGTTGCCGCAGATGTTCGCCGAGGGTGGCGACGAGCGTGCCATAGAGGTCGGCGAAACAATCGAGCAGAAGCGCGTTGTATTGCCGTGCGAGGTGCTCGTAAGGCCGCGCCGGATTCGCAGTGATGTCGTAGTAGTTCGTCGCGCCCAGCGTATGGAACGGCAGGCGCTCGTGGCGCGGCAGCCAGAACGCTTCGAGATCGAGCACGCGCTCGGCGAGCGCCGCGCCAAGCTCCGCCGTGACGAGCGGCAACTCGTATTCGAGTGCGTCGGCCGTGCCCGCTGCGAGGTTCGCATTCATATCCGTCGCGCCTCCTGGACGCTACCAGTAGAGCAGGATGTCCCGCCCGGTCGTTTTGATGCCGTGGCCTCGTCGCGATAGTCGCGCGAGCCTGCCGCCGCCGTGCAGTCGAGATAGGCCGCGAGCCCGAGCGTGAAGAACGGGGCGAGCGGATGCCGCCGGCGCCAATGGCGCCGCAGCACCATCACGCGCAAGACCCAGTCCTCGCAGCCGGCTTCGTCGAGCAGCTCGAACGTCGTCAGCCGCGCCAGGGCCGCGCTGGCATCGACGGCCGGGATGGCGGCAGGCATCGCGGCTCAGCGCTCGCCGTGCGACCCGTCGCCGACGATCCGCACCAGCGCGCGTGTCAGCAAGCGTCGCTCATTGACACTGAATTGCGTGTCGAGCGCCTGTTCGGCGTTGTCGAGAAACAAGCCGATATTGCGGTTGATGAGCGCGAAATCCTGCCGGTTCACATCGTTGTCGTTGATCTGCACGAGCGCGCGCACGCCGGCTTCCAGAAGCGCGCCTTGCGCGGGCGTGAAGGCTGAGCCGGCGAGCGTGCCGAACGTCGCGACGAGGGCCTGCATGTCCGCCGGCGCGACCCGGTTGTCGGCGCGCTCGCCGGGCGGCGTGGCGGAGCAGACGATCTTCTGCAAATCCTGCAGAAACTGCTTGCGCTCGCTCGCGCCGCTTTTCGGGTTCACCGCGTCGCCGAGGATCTGAGCCAGATCCGTGACGCGCGCATCGATCGCCCGCTGGGCCGAGGCAAGCATGTCGCGCTGCACCTTGCCGGAGCCGAGATCGGCGCGCAGCGCGCCGAGCGCCTCGGCCATCGGGCTCGCGCGCCGGGCGGACACGCGTTCCGCTACGCCTTGGCCGTTCGCGGGAATCCAGTAGAACTCGATCTGCGGCGGCGGGCCGACATGCTCGTTCCAAGTCAGAACCAGCTTCCAGGTTTCGCCCTCTCGCACCGGCATCGTGAACGATCCCGGCACCGGGATTTGAATCGTCTGCACGCCTTTCTTGGATCCCGAGACCTGGTAGAGATAGGCGAGCCCCGTCGCATAGACGAAGCTCGTCAGCGTGCCGCTCGAATCGTAGGTGGACCCTTCGAGCGTGCCGAGATAGTTGACCGTGACCGTCGGCTGGCCGACGGTCGCCATCACGAAGCCGTCCACTTGCGCAACCTGGGTAAAGGTCGTGCCTGCGTCGGTCAGGTCGGCCTGGGTGTAGGCCGCGCGCGGGCCGAAGGTCATGTCTGCAACGTTTGCCATGATTGTGTCTTCCTCGTGGATCAGCGTTTCGAAGGTTGTCGTGACTGCTGGGTCGTCCATCGTTCAAGGCCGCGCCGGCAACTCATTGCCGGCACCGGGCGCCGACCCGTCGCCGACGAGGCGCACGAGCGCCCGTGTCAGCAAGCGCCGCTGGTTGGTGTCGAACTGCGTCTCCAAGACCTGCTGCACGTTGTCGATGAACAAGTCGAGGTTGTTTCGGATGAGCGCGAGGTCGTGCCGGTTGGCGTCGGTGTCGTTGATCTGCACGAGCGCGCGCACGCCGGCCGCGAGCAGGCCGCGCTGCTCGGGCGTGAACGCGCGGCCCGTCACACGCGCAAAGACATCGATGAGGCTCTGCACGTTCGCGGCGAACTCGGGCGACGTCGAGTTGTGCGGCTCGGCTTGCGGCGAGCAGACGATCTTGGCCAGCTCCTGCATGAAGCGCTGCCGGTCGTCGGCATTGCCGCTCATCCCGGTGGCGTCGCCGAACACCTGGGTGAGATCGTCCATGCGCTGCGAGATCGCGCGTTGCGCGCTCTCTTGCATGCTTGCGCGGATGCGCCCGCTCGCGAGATCGTCGCGGAGCTGGTCGAGCATGGCGCCCATCCCGCCGCCCGCGGGCAACGCAGGCGCCGCTGCCGCCATGCTGTGCGCGGCGGCGGGCGGCGCCCCGAGCGGTATCCAATAGAACTCGATCTGCGGCGCCCCCCCGAAGCTCGCGTTCCAGGTCAGCGTCAGATCCCATCGTTCGCCTTTTCTGACTGGCATCGTGAACGAGCCCGGCACAGGAATCGAGTAGGTCTGGTGCGATTTCTTGCCGCCCGTGTCGTAGAGGTAGGCGAGCCCGGTGGCATAGACGAAGCTCGTGGGATTGCCGTTGGCGTCGTAAGTGCGGCCCGACAGCGCGCCGCAATAGTTGGTCGTGTAAGTCGGCTGGCCGACGGTCGCCATCACGTAGCCGTCGGTCGCCGCCGTTTGCGTGAAGTAGTTGCCGTTGGTCAGCGCCGAATTGTTGTAGGCGGCTCGCGTGCCGATCATCTGCACGGTTCCGTCCACGCTGAGGCTCTGCTCGACCGTGAGGTTCTGGGTGATCAGGTTGTCGACGTCGACCGTGCTGGTGCTGAAGTTCACGTCGCCGTTGACTTGCAAGGCGTAGTGCGTGTTGATGTTTTCCGGCACGGTATTGATCGCGACCGTGTTCGGCCAGGTTGGGTCGCTGTTCGTCGTGATGACCAAGG
>DATGHJ010000634.1:0-3198 GCA_035308085.1 Trinickia sp.
GGAAGAGCCCGCCGGCGAGAATCGCGCCGACGGCGCCTTCATCGACTACCGCATCAACGCGCCGGTCGCCGGCCCGGTCGTGCTGGCGATCCTCGACGCGAACGGCGCGACCGTGCGCCGCTTCTCAAGCAGCGATCATCCGAAGGCGACCAGCCCGGATGCTGTGCCGTTTCCGGCGTTTTGGATACGGATGGCACCGCGCGTCGACGCGTCTCCCGGTATGCACCGCTTCGCGTGGGATTTTCAATACGCGACCATGGCGGGCGAACCGTCGTCGTTCGCGCTCGAGGGCGGGCCGCTGGCGCCGCCGGGCCGCTACACCGTACGGTTGTCCGCAGGCGGCAAGTCGTGGTCGCAGGCGTTCGCCGTCCGTAAGGATCCACGCGTGTCCGCTTCGGACGCGGATCTCGTCGCACAGTTCCGGGTCGCTCGCGAAATCGAGGCGCTCCGCGTGACGACGCAAACGTCCTATGCCATGGCGCTAAAACGCCGCAAGCTCGCCGTCGCCGGCGGTCCGCAGGCGCAATCGCCGGACAACTCGGTAGGTTCGCCCGCAACCGAATTCACGACGCTTTGGGCTGTGGCAGGCGCGCTCGAAAGCCTGCAAGCCGAGGTGGAGAGCGCTGACACCGCACCGACGGCGGACGAGCTCACGGCGCTCGCGCATTGGCGCGCAGTGCTGGCAGCCGACCGCGCCCGACTGTGACGGCGGCCACCGCAAACAGGGATGACAAACCAGCCGTGGCTTGCTAGAATAGGGTCCTGGGAAACGAAAACGCCCTCCGGCAAGATGGAAGCCGGGGGCGTTTTGTTTTGGGCTAGAACATCCGTGTGCCGGTAAGCGCCATGACGACCGCGGTGGCCGGCCGGACGACGTTGTCGGGCAGCACGCCGCATAAGCGGCTGCCGACGATCACGCCCGGAATCGAACCCACGAGCAGGCTCATCGTCATGGGAAAATTGATGCTGCCGAGCGCCCAATGCCCCGCCGCGGCGATCGGCACGATGATCGCCGCAAACGCGACGCTCGAGCCGACCAGTTGTTGAAAGCGCATCAACGGCAGGATCAAGAACAGCGCGGTCATCGCGATGGATCCGGCACCGATCGACGTGAGGCTCACCAAAAAGCCTACCACCAAGCCGATCAGCAAGATGACCGGCGCTTTCGGGCGCAGCGGGACCCATTTCTTGCCCTTATCGCGGTTGTTCTGGATGTATTGGCCGAACAGGATGATGGCGGAAACCATGAAGAGCAACGCGCCCAGGGCGTGTTTGAGCCACACGTTCAGCTCGTCGAGCGATATGAGCTGCTTGACGAATCCGAGCAAGACGATGCCGCCTAGCGCTCCGGGGACGCCCCCGATCGCCAACAGCAGCACGAGCTTCCAGCGCACCGTGTTCTGGCGCCAGTGGACGATCATCCCGACGAGCTTTGTCGGCACGCTGTACGCAAGATCGGTCCCGACTGCGATCAGCGGCTGCACGCCCAACATGAGGACGAGCACGGGCATCATCAGCGCGCTTCCGCCGACGCCGGAGAAGCCGACCGCGATGCCGACGAGGAGTCCGGCGAGAGCTACGTGCCAATCCATACTGACTCCATAGGGAATATATCGGTGCTGTTAGGTCCTGCTCCAATATTAGAAAAACCCCGTGGGGCAACCCAGGGGCGTAAGTCCCCCATCGAAATGGTAGGGAATCGGGATTTTGGGGCGTTCGCTCGCTCCTACGGCGCGTCGGTGAGGAAGCAGAGCTCGAGCTTATTCCCGTCCGGATCGTCGAAGAAACTCGCGTAATACCGGGGCGAATACTCGATCGGTCCATCCATGTCGACGGCGCCTGCGGCCAGCGCGACCGAAGTGATGTGATCCACGTCACTCCGCGACGAGCACATGAATGCGATGCGGCAATCGTTGGGCCTGTGCTTCTCGTCGACTTCGAAGCCGAAGAATTCGGCGTTCCGGCCGTCGCCGGGCCGGCGCCACGTGGGCCATTCGTCGCCCGGCTTGCGTCCTAAAAGCTCGAAACCGAAGCAGCGCAGGAGCGGATCGTAAAACGCGACCGCGCGTTCGCGGTCGCGAACGCGCAGATCGACGTGGCTATAGAGCGGTCTCATGCGGTCGGCGATTCCCCGGCACCGAGCAAAACTCTTAGGCGTCGCGTTATGCCACGGCTGCTTCGCGCACCACCGGATCGACCATCGCAGGTTTGTCGCGTCTTGCCATGCGGCGCCTTTTGGTGGCCGCCGTTGCGGCTGCGCAGCACCGCTCGCACGTGACGCGCCCTTTGCGCGCGTCGCGCGTCATGCAGATGATGCAGCGGCCGGTTTCGCGTGCCTTGCGACGCCGCTTGCGGCTCTGCTCCCGCCAGTAGTCTGAGATGTCCATGTCTTTGCCTCCGTCGTCATTGAACCACGTGGCAGGTACGCAGAATAGTCGGCCCGGTTGTGACCCGGTCGGATGTCGACCCCCTAGACAATGGCATTGCCACTAGGAGTTGCCTGGCGCCGGGCGTATGCTAGCGGCTCATGGCGCTTCTAAAGGAAGGACTGCTCGCGCTGCTGCGCGAGCTCGATAAGCGGCGGCAGATCACGCTCGCGCGCGCCCGAGAGCTGTACGGCGGCAAGATGTCCGACGCCACGTGGAAGCGCGTCAAGAAGCGCCTGGCGGCCGAAGGATGCACCCTCGCGTGGATCGGCAAGGCGCGGATCTTCAAGGTCGTCGATCCGATGTGGACGCTCGAGCGCGGATCGCAGACCGGCACGCTGCGCGACCGGCTGACCATGCTGCGCGCCGGCGCGGCCGCACTCGGGTCGCCGTACGTCGAAAAACTGGCGCCGCTCTTCGAGCAGTGGGATGCGCAGCTCGCTGCCGGCGCAACGGATGCGGCGCCCGCTCCGCCGCTGCGGCCCCAACCGCGAGCCGACGCGAACTTCTTCGCCCGCCTTGCGACCATCGAGGCTGCGCTGCGCGACAAACGCATGATCGCGTTCGCGTATGCCAAACTGGGCGGACGCTCGCAACAACGTCAGATCGAGCCGTACGCGCTGCACGAGCACGTCGGCCGGTTCTACGTCTGGGGACGTGAGAGCGTGCGCCAGGCGCCCAAGTTCTTCGCGATCGATCTCATGCGCGACCTCACGCTCGAAGATGACTTCGAGCCGGATCCGAAGCTCGACCTTGCGAGCGCGTTGCGCCA
>DATGHJ010000635.1:0-5215 GCA_035308085.1 Trinickia sp.
ATCATCGCCGCGTAGCCTACCTCGTCGAGCTTCCCCTTCTTCAGCGCCGCCGATAGAATCCCCACGCCGAGCGGCTTGCCGAGCACCAGCACGTCCCCTGCACGCGCGCCGGCATTGCGCGCGATGCGCTTCGGATGCACGACGCCGATCGCCGCGAGCCCGTAGATCGGCTCGACCGAATCGATCGAATGGCCGCCGGCCACCGGAATGCCGGCCTGGGCGCACACCGCCTCGCCGCCCTCCAGCACCCGCGCGATCGTCGCGTGCGGCAGCACGTTGATCGGCATGCCGACCAGCGCCAGCGCAAAGAGCGGCTTGCCGCCCATCGCGTAGATGTCCGAGAGCGCGTTGGTCGCGGCGATGCGGCCGAAGTCGTACGGGTCGTCGACGATCGGCATGAAGAAGTCGGTCGTGGCGACGATCGCCTGCTCGTCGTTGAGGCGGTACACGGCGGCGTCGTCGGCGGTTTCCGAGCCGACGAGCAGATCCGGAAAGGCCGGCATCGGCGCCGCGCGCTTGAGCAGTTCGGCGAGCACGCCGGGCGCGATCTTGCAGCCGCAGCCGCCGCCGTGGGACAGCTCCGTCAGGCGCGGCACAGGGCCGTTTTGCACAGCGCCGTCTGGCGAGGAGGTCGAGTTCATGGCAAGCCTTTGTCGGTTCAGAAATGGAGCGCCACGGCGGCCAAGCCGGCCACGACGCCGATCGCCACCACCATCAGCACCAGGGTCGCCTGCACGCGCACGCCGAGCGCGCGTGCCGTCATCGCGAGCGACGGCACGCTGATGGGCGGCAACGTCATCAACAGCGCGGCGGCCGGGCCCGCCGCCACGCCGAACGACAGCATCGCCTGCACGATCGGCACTTCGGCGGCAGTGGGAATCACGAAAAGCGTGCCGGCAATCGCGAACGCGAGAATCCACCAGATCGCGTTATCCACTTCCGGCCCGACGTGCGGAAACAGCCACGCGCGCGCCGCGCCGAGCAGCAGCACGAGCACCGCGTATTCGGGTACGAGACGCAGTGTCATCCGTGCGAGCAGCTTGAGCCATTGCGCGAAGCGGTTGCCCTGCAGCGACGCCGCTGCGGCGAGCGCCTCGAGTTGTTCGCGCGCGGCGGACCGTTCGGCCGGCGTGGCTTGCCGGTTGACAAGCCAGCCGCCGCCGAAAACGAGCAGCGCGCCGAGCGTGAGCCTGAGCGCGGCCCAGTGCCAGCCGAGCACGAAGCCCATGAAGACCAGCGTCGCCGGATTGAGCACGGAATTGCCGAGCCAGAACGCGACCGCCGCGCCCGGCGATGCCTGCCGCGCGCGCAGGCCCACCACCACGGGCGCCGCGCAACACGTGCACATCATGCCGGGCAGCGCGAGCAAGCCACCCGCGGCGACGCTCCGCATGCCGGCGCTGCCCAGCAGGCGCGCGACCCAGTGCGTCGGCAGCAACGCCTGCACCGCCGAGCCGAGCAGCAGGCCGAGCACGAGCGCCTGCCAGATCGCCTTCGCATAAGCGGTTGCATAGCCCAGCGCAGCGTGCCACGACGCCTGCGGCGGCATTGGCTCAGTGCCGGTCAGGATCGAGTGGCCAATCGAATGCGTGTCGGCGGCGACGAACGCGCGGTGATAGTACGGCGACCACTTGACGTAGTAGAGCCCGACGATCGCGATCAGGGCAAACAACGTAATGGCGAACGCCGAACCGGGGCGGCGCGGCGTTTGGATGAGAGATTCCATGGTCTCGAAAGCGTCAGTTTGAATGTGCGAGATCAGCGCATTGAGCGATCAATTCGCGCGCCTGTGCGAGCGGCTCCGCCGCGCAAGGATCGAAGTCGAACGACAATGGGCCACCAGCCGCGCCGAACGAACGCTGGCTGCTGCGAGCGTACGCCGGATCGTAGTGCTGCTCGATCAGTTCGGTGCAAAGCTGCTCGAGCTGCCCGCGGTCGATGAGCTCGTGCCAGCGCGTGACCGTCTGCCGGCTGTGAAGTCCGATCAAACGCGTCAGCTGATCTTTGAAGAATTGCGGCGTGTCGAACAAGTGCCGATAGTCGTTCAACAGATACCGCACCCGTGCATCGAGCGGCGCCGACACCAGCACATGGCGCCCCGCATGAAACGCGTCGAGCAGCGACAGAGGCAGCGAAACATTGCCGATCCGACGGCTTTCCGCCTCGACGAACACGGGCTGGTTCGCATCCAATTTCGACAGTGCGACGGCCAATGCCGTATCGAACGCTTTCTGCGTCGGCTGGTTGGAATCGGGCAGCGCGCCCAGGAGCGATCCGCGGTGCCGGGCCAATCCCTCGAGATCCAGGACTTGCGCGCCCGCATCGGCTAGCGCGTGCAGCAGGCGCGTCTTGCCGGTACCCGTGTGTCCGGTCAGCGCGATGTAATCGAGCCGCGGCGGCAAGCGCGCCAGTTGCTCGAGCACCTGGCGCCGGTACGACTTGTAGCCGCCGTCCAGTTGCCGCGCCTGCCAGCCGATCATGTTGAACCACACGGTCATCGCGCCAGACCGCTTGCCGCCGCGCCAGCAATAGATCAGCGGACGCCAGTTGCGCGGACGGTCAGCAAAGGTCGTGTCGAGGTGGTGCGCAATGTTGCGCCCCACCATCGCGGAACCGACCCGGCTCGCCTCGAACGGCGATTCCTTGTACAGCGTGCCGACGATCACGCGCTCTTCGTCGCCGAGCACCGGCGCGTTGATCGCACCGGGAATGTGGTCTTCGGCGTATTCGAGCGGCGTGCGCACGTCGACGATTTCGTCGAACGTTGCGAGCTGGTCGATGGAAACAACGAGGTTTTTCACAATGGCTGGCCGGACGCCGGCGGGACCCGCGCGTTGCCGGCTATGTTGGAGTAATTTCGCATTATTCCATGCGGCGGCATTGCACGATCATTCGTCCATTTGGGGGCGGGTGCCGGACGCGGCTTCCCGCTTCGACCGTTCGCTGATCGAGAGCCTACCCCATGTACCACGACGAAACTGCGCTCGCCGCCTCCGGCATGCCCGCACTCTCGGCGAGCGACGATCAATTCGCCTTCGGCAATGCGGCGATCGCTTTGACCTGGACCGTCGCGCATTCCCGTTTGACCGGCTTTGCGATCGTCGATCGCGCACATGCGCGGACGCTGCCGGTGATCGCGCCTTTCACGCTGAAATTCGCCGATGGACGCACACTTGGCGTTGACGATCTGAGGTTGCTTGCGCCGTTGCGCGACGAAGCGCTTGCCGCCGACACGCACGCAGCAAGGTTTGTCGATCGACTGGCAGGCCGGCGCGTGAGCGCCGTTCTTCACGACGAGCATGATCGCCTGCGCGTGCAATGGTGCATCGAACAGCACGAAGGCTCGCCGTATCTGCGCTTGCAACTGGCGATCACGGCGCTCGCGCGGGACGAGCCCATCGCCGCGGTTTCCATGCTTCAGACGCAAGCCGCAAACGCGCGGGCAAGCAGCAAATTGAACGGCACACCCGTGATTGCCGGCAACGTCTACCTGGGCTTCGAGCTTCCGAGCTCGGAAAGCGAGGTGCTCGGCGACCTGGTGCGCTTCACGGTGACGCGCGCGTTGCCGCTCGAAAAAGGCAAGACCCTCGCTTACTCGGCGGTTGCGGGGGTGGTCCGCGAAGGCCAATTGCGCCGCGATTTCGCGGCCTATCTCGAACGCGAACGCGCCCGTCCATACCGGCCGTTCCTCCACTACAACTCGTGGTACGACATCGGCTACCTCACGCGTTATACGGAGGCGCAAGCGCTCGAACGCATCGACGCGCTAGGCCGCGAATTGCACGACAAGCGCGGCGTGCAGCTCGATTCTTTCCTCTTTGACGACGGCTGGGACGACTACAGCGGCAGCTGGCAATTCAGCGAGGATTTCCCGCGTGGCTTCATACGTTTGCGCGACGCTGCCGCGCGATTTAGCGCGGCGCCCGGAGTGTGGCTGTCGCCGTGGGGCGGCTATTGCGAACCTCGGCAGGAGCGCGTTGCGCGCGGGCTTGCCTCGGGGTATGAGGTCGTCGACGACGGGCTGGCCTTGTCCGGGCCGAAGTACTATCGCCGCTTTCATGAAGTCGTGATGTCGCTGCTTCGCTCGCACGGCGTCAATCAATTCAAATTCGACGGCACGGGCAACGCCGACAAGGTCTTCCCAGGCAGCCGCTTCAACAGCGATTGGGATGCCGCGATCGAGCTGATCGGCGACATTCGCCGCGCGCGGCCGAGCACCTTCATCAACCTCTCCACTGGCACCCTTCCCTCGCCGTTCTGGCTGCGCTACGCCGACTCGATCTGGCGCGGCGGCGCCGACGACGGACTCGCCGGCGTCGGCGTCAACCGCGAGCGCTGGATCACATATCGCGATGCCCAGACTTACCACAACGTCGTGCTCGAGAGTCCGCTGTTTCCGCTCAACTCGCTGATGCTGCACGGGATCATTTACGCGCGGGAAAATCCGCGTCTCAACAGCGGCGCGGGTCAGGCGTTCGCCAACGAAGTGCGTTCTTATTTTGGAAGCGGAACGCAGTTGCAGGAGCTGTATGTCACGCCTTCGCTGCTTAGCGAGGGCGATTGGGACGTGCTTGCGGAATCCGCGAAATGGGCGCGAGCCAATGCCGAT
This sequence comes from Trinickia sp., assembly GCA_035308085.1. GTDB lineage: Bacteria > Pseudomonadota > Gammaproteobacteria > Burkholderiales > Burkholderiaceae > Trinickia_A. The sequence continues at coordinate 4,610 of DATGHJ010000635.1, forward strand.
GTCCTGCGCGACGGCCATTGGATCGGCGGTGCGCCGGATGAACTCGAGGTGTATGGATGGGCGGCCTGGTCGCCATCGAAGTCGATTCTCACGCTACGCAACCCGGCCGATCGCGTACAACATTTTGGCCTGGACTTGCGATGGCAACTGCAGTTGCCCGATGGCGCTGCCGGTCGATTCGATGTGCTCTGCGCTTGGAGCGGGCGTGATGCGTCTGTTCCCGCGGGGTTGGATGCGGACCAGCCGCAAACGATTCGCCTTGCGCCATTCGAAGTGCGCACTCTGCAATTACTGCCGGCAGAGGCCCGTGGTTAGCGTTTGGCGGTTAGCGTTTGGCGGTTAGCGTTTGCGATTGGTTCGTTACGACAGCGTGCGCGCAAGCTCGACCGGTTTCGCTTCGATCTGATGCAAGTCGAAGATCGTGACCACGTTCTCGCCCTCCCGGAGCCATGGAGCCGGACAATACAGGCGCCTTTGCGGACCCATATTCCAATAGCGTCCGAGATTGCGTCCGTTGACCCAGACCATGCCCTTGGTCCAGTGACTCATGTCGAGATAGGTATCGCCCACGGTATCGAGCGATACCATCGCTCTGAAAAACAATCC
>DATGHJ010000636.1:0-3263 GCA_035308085.1 Trinickia sp.
GATCGGCGGTTCGCGCTACGAGCCGGACGAAGAGAACCCGATGCTCGGCTTCCGCGGCGCATCGCGCTATATCGCGGAGGACTTCGCGCAGGCGTTCGAGATGGAGTGTCTGGCGCTCAAGCGCGTGCGTGAGGAGATGGGCCTCGACAACGTCGAGATCATGGTGCCGTTCGTGCGTACGGTGAAGCAGGCGGAGCGCGTCGTGGGCCTGCTCGCGAAGTTCGGCTTGAAGCGCGGCGAGAAGGGCCTGCGTCTCATCATGATGTGCGAGATTCCGTCGAATGCGATCCTCGCGGAGCAGTTCCTGCAGCACTTCGACGGCTTCTCGATCGGTTCGAACGACCTCACGCAGTTGACGCTCGGCCTCGACCGCGACTCGGGCATGGAACTGCTCGCCGCCGATTTCGACGAGCGCGACGAAGCGGTCAAGTTCCTGCTCAAGCGCGCGATCGAAACGTGCCGACGCCTGAACAAGTATGTCGGCATCTGCGGTCAAGGGCCGTCGGATCATCCGGATTTCGCGCAATGGCTGACTGACGAAGGCATCGCGTCGATCTCGCTGAACCCGGACACGATCATCGATACGTGGCAGGCGCTCGCGCAGTCGCACAAGCAGTAAGCGCCGAGGTGTGAGTTTCGGCGGCGCGGCGCAAAGCGGCCGCTCGAAACGCTCCTCAATGACACGAATTTTGCGAGGTTCGTGCTATAACACCCCGGTATATCCGGGGTGTTTTGCTATTGGAGAACGAAAATGAGATCGGGCGAACTCTTCTGGTGGATCGGCACGGGGGTGCTGATCGTCGCTGAGCTGCTGACGGGGACTTTCTATCTGCTGATGATCGCGCTCGGGTTCGTGGCCGGCGCGCTCGCGCATCTGTTCGGCGCGAGTCTCGAGGCGCAACTGGGATTGGCTGCCGTGGTGGCGCTCGCCGCGGTCATTCTGCTGCGCCGCTCGCGTTTCGGCCGCCGTGCGCAGCGTCGCGACGCGTCGGTCAATCCCGATGTGAATCTCGACATCGGCGCGACGCTGACTGTCGAGGCGTGGCAGGACCGGCGCGCTCGCGCGCAATATCGCGGCGCCGAATGGGATGTCGAGCTTGCGCCCGGTGAACGCGAGGACGCGCGCGTCTATGAAATCGCCGCCGTGCGCGGCAGCAGCCTGATCGTTGCTGCGAAAAAGCACGCGGCACATGCTTGATCACACAGTACCAGTCATTAAAAAAGGAGTGGATAGATGGACATGACCATTGTCGGGGTGGTGTTTCTGGTGATCGTCGTCGTCATTGCGGCACAGACCATCAAGATCGTGCCGCAGCAGCACGCTTGGGTGCTCGAACGGCTCGGCCGCTATCACGCGACGCTGACGCCGGGACTGAACATCGTGCTGCCGTTCATCGATCGCGTCGCGTACAAGCATCTGCTGAAGGAAATCCCGCTCGACGTGCCGGGGCAGATCTGTATCACGCGCGACAACACGCAGTTGCAAGTGGATGGCGTGCTGTACTTCCAGGTGACCGACGCGATGAAGGCTTCGTATGGGTCGAGCAACTTCGTGCAGGCGATCACGCAGCTCTCGCAGACGACGTTGCGTTCGGTGATCGGCAAGCTCGAGCTCGACAAGACCTTCGAAGAGCGCGACCTGATCAATCACAGCGTCGTCTCGGCACTCGACCAGGCCGCGACGAACTGGGGCGTCAAGGTGCTGCGCTACGAAATCAAGGACCTCACGCCGCCCAAGGAAATCCTGCACGCGATGCAGGCGCAGATCACGGCCGAGCGGGAGAAGCGCGCGTTGATCGCCGCCTCGGAAGGGCGCAAGCAGGAGCAGATCAATATCGCGGCAGGCGGGCGCGAGGCGGCGATCCAGAAGTCCGAGGGCGAGCGGCAGGCGGCGATCAATCAGGCACAAGGCCAGGCCGCGGCGATTCTCGCAGTGGCTGAAGCCAATGCGCAGGCCATCCAGAAGATCGCTGCGGCGATTCAGTCGCAAGGCGGCTGGGATGCGGTGAACCTGAAGGTCGCCGAACAGTATGTGAACGCGTTCGGCAATCTGGCGAAAACCGGCAACACGCTGATCGTGCCGGGCAACATGTCGGATATGAGTTCGATGATCGCGTCGGCGCTGACGATCGTGAAAAGCGGCAAGGGCGCTTCGGTGAACGAGGTGCGCTGATCCGGCACGTGCCGATTGGGGCGCGGCGTCGCCGTTGGCTGCTGCGCCGCGGCGCCTGACGTTGCTTAGGTCGCCGAGCGCATGATCCGCGCTTTCTCGCGCTCCCAATCGCGTTTCTTCTCGGTCTCGCGTTTGTCATGCATCTTCTTGCCTTTCGCGAGGCCGATTTCGCATTTCACGCGGCCGCCCTTGTAGTGAAAGTTCAGCGGCACGAGCGTATAGCCGCGCTGCTCGACCTTGCCGATCAGCTTTTTGATCTCTTCCGAGTGCAGGAGCAGCTTGCGCGTGCGGACCGGATCGGGCTTGATGTGCGTCGAGGCTTCGGGCAGCGGGCTGATGTGCGTGCCGATCAGAAAGATCTCGCCGCTGCGCACGACCACGTAGCCTTCCTTGATCTGGCCGCGCCCGGCGCGCAGCGCCTTGACTTCCCATCCTTCAAGCACGAGCCCTGCCTCGTAGCGCTCCTCGATGAAGTAATCGAAGAATGCTTTTCTGTTGTCGATGATGCTCATGAATGGAAAGTGCCCAACTCGTTTAAAATCACGATTTTAGCAAAGCGGCGCAATGAAAGCGAAAGCCGCTGTGCTCCTCCACACCCTCGCCGCGCGTTGTGCATTCTATGGCAGATGTCCAGAAAACCGTGTTGATTCGCCATTCGGCGGAGCAGATGTTCGATCTCGTCACCGACGTCGCCGACTACCCCAATTTTCTGCCGTGGTGCGGCGGCGTCGAGATTCGCCGCCAGGACGAAAACGGCATGGAAGCGAAGATCGACATCAATTTCAAGGGCATCAAGCAGCATTTCGCGACGCACAACACCCAAGAGCGGCCGACGCGCATCGACATGGATTTCGCCGACGGTCCGTTTCGCAAGTTCACCGGCTACTGGCGCTTCACGGCGCTGCGCGCGGACGCCTGCAAGATCGAGTTCGCGCTGCACTACGAGTTTACGAGCGTGATTCTCGAGAAGATCATCGGGCCGGTGTTCAACCATATCGCGAACACCTTCGTCGAATCGTTCGTGAAGCGCGCGGACCAGCGGTACGGCAAGCCATGAGCGCGGCCTTGTCGGTTGAAGTCTGCTACGCGC
>DATGHJ010000637.1:0-3670 GCA_035308085.1 Trinickia sp.
TTGCCGGCGAACGCGCCATTCAGGTCGACGAGGTGCAGCCGCCGCGCGCCGCGCTCGACCCAATGTCGGGCCATCGCCGCCGGATCCTCGGAAAAAATCGTCGCCTGGTCCATATCGCCTTGTTTGAGGCGCACACACTGACCGTCTTTAAGGTCGATGGCCGGAATCAGCAGCATAGCAATCGCGTCTAGTCTGGGAAAAGTTGGGAAGTTCACGGCACCGGGCCTCGGGCCCGCACCGTCTCGCTAGTTTAGTACAAGTCTTTCAGCGCTCTGCCCGCTACAAGTTACAGGATGATGGCCGACGCCTGACTGATAGCACGGCGCCGCCGAAATCCGGTCAGGCAGCATACGCACGAGAGTCGATAACGGGTTCACGGGTTCCAGTGCACGAAGTTGCGATAGATGCGCAGCCCCGTCTCGGCGCTCTTTTCCGGGTGAAATTGGGTCGCGAACAGGTTATCGCGCGCCACCGCCGACGTAAAGGAGACGCCGTAGTCTGTCTCGCCCGCCGAATGCGCCGGGTTATCCGGCACCACATAATAGCTGTGCACGAAGTAGAAGAAGCTGCCGTCGGGCACACCGTCCCACAGCGGATGCGGCGCGGCCTGGCGCACGCGGTTCCAGCCCATCTGGGGCACCTTGAAACGCGAACCGTCGTCCTGCAACTGGCCTTCGAGCTCGAAGCGAACCACCTTGCCGGGCAGCAGGCCCAAGCCGCGCGTGTCGCCTTCGGCGCTCCAGTCGAACAGCATCTGCTCGCCGACGCACACGCCCATCAGCGGCTTCGTCTTCGACGCCTCGACCACCGCCTCCTGCAGCCCCGAAACGCCCAGGCAGCGCATGCAGTCGGGCATCGCGCCCTGGCCGGGCAGCACGACGCGGTCGGCGGCGCGGATCGCCTCCGGCTGGTCGACGATCGCTACGTCCGCCTCGGGCGCAGCCTTCTTGAGCGCCTGCGCTACCGAGCGCAGGTTGCCCATCCCGTAATCCACAATCGCAATCGAAGTTTTCATCTCAAGTTAGGCAGTAGTGCCTTCAATCCGTCGACGATGAATTCCACCGCCAGCGCCGACAGCATCAACCCCATCAACCGCGTGCCGATATTGATGCCGGTCTGCCCGACCCAGCGGGCGATCGGCTCGGCGAGCCGCAGCGAGAAAAAACAGATCGCCGCAAGAATCGCGCCGATCGCAACCAGCCCGAGCCGATCGTACCAATGGGGCGAGTTCGCCGAATAGACGATCACCGTGCTGATCGAGCCCGGCCCAGTCAAAAGCGGAATCGCGAGCGGCACGACCGCAATGCTGTTCTTCGACTCGGCCTCGTCGCGCTCTTCCGGTGTGGAACGCGCGTTGCCGATCTGCGCGTTCAGCATGTTGATCGCCATCAGCAGCATGATGATCCCGCCGCCCACTTCGAGCGAGCCAACCGAGATGCCAAAGAAGCTGATGATCTGCTGCCCGAGCAGCGTCGTCACCGCGATCACGCAGAACACCGAGATCGATGCGATCCGGATCGTGTGGCGCCGCTCGGCGTCGCTCTGCTGCGACGTCAGGCTCAAAAAGAACGGCACGGCGCCGACCGGGTTGATCAGCGCCAGCAACGAAATAAACGATTTAAGAAGATCCATCGCAAGCCGGCGCGCGCATTCAAGCGCGACCGGTCCGGTTCTCTCTCGCGTTAGCTTTAGAGACTGCCCTTGGTCGACGGAATCTGCCCCGCCGCGCGCTCGTCCAACTCGACGGCCATACGCAGCGCGCGGCCGAACGCCTTGAAAACCGTTTCCATCTGATGGTGAGCGTTGAGGCCGCGCAGGTTGTCGACATGCAGCGTCACGCCTGCGTGGTTCACGAAGCCGCGGAAAAACTCGATCGACAGATCGACATCGAAGTTGCCGATGCGCGCGCGCGTAAACGGCACGTGGAATTCGAGGCCCGGACGGCCCGAGAAGTCGATGACGACACGCGACAGCGCTTCGTCGAGCGGCACGTACGCGTGACCGTAGCGGCGGATGCCCTTCCGGTCGCCAATCGCCTTCGCAACGGCCTGGCCGAGCGTGATGCCGGTATCTTCGACCGTGTGGTGGTCGTCGATATGCAGGTCGCCATGCGCCTCGATATCCAGGTCGATCAACCCATGCCGCGCGATCTGATCGAGCATGTGGTCGAGGAACGGCACACCGGTGGCGAGCTTTTGCTGGCCGGTGCCGTCCAGGTTGATCTTCACACGGATCTGCGTTTCGCTGGTATTGCGAACGACTTCCGCAACGCGCATGGGGGACCTCAAAGTAAGCAAGAAAAAAGATGCGGTTGGATAGACGCGGGCCGCGCGTTCAACGGCGAACTTCGCGCGGCCAGCTTTGGTTCATTTCAACACGAGTTTCAGCGCCGCCAATAGTTGCGCGTTTTCGTCGGGAGAGCCGACTGTCAAACGCACGCAATTGGCCAGCAATGGGTGCATTTTACTCACGTTTTTGATCAGAACCCGCGCGGTTAGCAGCGTGTCGAACGTCGCCGCCGCATCGGGCACGCGCACGAGCAGGAAGTTGCCGGCGCTCGGGAACACGATCGCGCCGGGCAGCGCACCCACCGCGCGCGCCAGTTTGGTGCGCTCCGCGCGCAATTCGGCGGCCTGGGCGTCGAGCACGTCGACGTGGTCGAGCAGGAAATCGGCCGTGGCTTGCGTCAGCACGTTCACGTTGTACGGGGGGCGCACTTTGTCGAATTCGGCTAGCCACGCCGGCGTGCCGGCGAGGTAGCCCAGGCGGATGCCCGCGAGCCCGAGCTTCGACACCGTGCGCATCACGACGACGTTGTCGAAGGCGCCCGCGCGCGGCATCCAGCTTTGCTGCGCGAACGGCTGGTACGCCTCGTCGATCACCACGAGGCTCTTCTTCGCCGCCGTGATGATGCGCTCCATGTCTGCTTCGTCGAACAGCGTGCCGGTCGGGTTGTTCGGATACGCAAGATAGACGATGGCCGGCTCGTGCTCGGCGATCGCGGCTAGCATGGCGTCCGCGTCGAGCGTCAAGTCTGGCTTCAGCGGCACGCCGACGAATTCCATCTGCGCGAGCTTCGCCGACACCTGATACATGACGAAGCCCGGCACCGGCGCCAGCACCTTCGCGCCCGGCTTCGCACAGGCGACCGAAATCATGCTGATGATTTCATCCGAGCCGTTACCGAGCAGCACGTCGCAGCCGGCGGGCACCTGCATCACGCGCTTGATCTTTTCGATCAGCGCGGCCGGCCGAGGCGCCGGATAGCGGTTCAGCGCGACGCCCGCCAGATGCTCGCCGAGTTGCGCGGCGAGCGCCTCGGGCAGCGGAAACGGGTTCTCCATCGCGTCGAGCTTGATAAAGCCCGTCGCGTCCGGGACCGGATAGCCCGTCATCGAGAGCACATCGCGGCGAATAATGTCTTGTGGTGTTGTCATGATGGAATAAGTCAGCCGGTCTGCTTCATCCGGTATTCGGCGCTCTTCGCGTGTGCCTGCAGCCCTTCGCCGTAGGCGAGTTCCGCGGCGATCTCGCCGAGCGTCTGCGCGCCTTCCGCGCTCACTTCGATCACGCTCGAACGCTTGAAGAAATCGTAGACGCCAAGCGGCGAGGAGAAGCGCGCCGTGCGCGAGGTCGGCAGCACGTGGTTCGGCCCCGCGCAGTAGTCGCC
>DATGHJ010000638.1:0-2349 GCA_035308085.1 Trinickia sp.
GCGGCGGGGATTGCGGTGTGCAACACGGGCCACCGCCATCCGAAGATTGTTGAGGCGATCCGCGCGCAACTGGATCAGTTCACGCATACCGCGTATCAGATCGTGCCGTACGAGTCGTATGTCACGCTGGCCGAGAAGATCAACGCACGCGCACCCGGCGACCATCCGAAGAAGACCGCGTTCTTCACGACCGGCGCCGAGGCCGTCGAAAACGCGGTCAAGATCGCCCGCGCGGCTACCGGCCGCCCCGGCGTGATCGCGTTCTCGGGCGGCTTCCACGGCCGCACGCTGATGGGCATGGCGCTCACCGGCAAGGTCGCGCCGTACAAGCTCGGCTTCGGCCCGTTCCCGTCGGATGTGTTCCATGCGCCGTTCCCGAATCCGCTGCACGGCGTGTCGGCGGCCGATTCGCTGCGCGCCATCGAGACGCTGTTCAAGGCCGATATCGATCCGAAGCGCGTCGCCGCGATCATCTTCGAACCGGTGCAGGGCGAAGGCGGCTTCTATCCCGCGCCCGCGGAGTTCGTGCGCGGCCTGCGCAAGATCTGCAACGAGCACGGCATCCTCTTGATCGCCGATGAAGTGCAGACCGGCTTCGCGCGCACGGGCAAGCTGTTCGCGATGCATCACTACGACGTGGTGCCCGACCTCATGACGATCGCCAAGAGCCTGGCGGGCGGCATGCCGCTGTCGGGCGTGGTCGGCCGCGCCGACATCATGGACGCCGCCGCGCCCGGCGGCCTCGGCGGCACCTACGCGGGCAACCCGCTCGCGGTCGCGGCGGCGCACGCAGTGCTCGCTGTGATCGACGAAGAACATCTCTGCGAGCGCGCGACGACGCTCGGCGACAAGCTCAAAGCAAAGCTCGCGTCGCTGCAAAGCGACGTACCGCAGATCGCCGACGTGCGCGGCCCCGGCGCGATGGTCGCGGTCGAGTTCCTCAAGCCCGGCACGCGCGAGCCGGATGCCGAATTCACGAAGAAAGTGCAGGCGCGCGCGCTGGAGCGCGGGCTGCTGCTGCTCGTGTGCGGCGTCTATGGCAACGTCGTTCGCTTCCTGTTTCCTCTCACCATTCAAGACGCCGTGTTCGACGAAGCGCTCGGCCTGCTCGAAGAGGTGTTCAAGGAAAGCGTGGGCGTCGCGGCTTAAATGAATCTGGAGTGGAAATGCAAAATCTGGAACCGATCAATCTGAAGGACGCGTCGCTCTTGCGCACGCAGGCGTTCATCGCCGGCGAATGGCAAGGCGCCGCCGACGGCTCGACGTTCGAGGTCCGCAACCCCGCCACCGGCAACGTGCTCGGCATGGTGCCGAACATGGGCGCGACGGAAACCCGCCACGCGATCGAGGCGGCCAATCGCGCTTGGAGCGCGTGGCGCAAGCAGACCGCCAAGCAGCGTTCCACGGTGCTGCGCAAATGGCACGACCTGATGCTCGACAACGCGGACGACCTCGCGCTGATCCTCACCACCGAGCAAGGCAAGCCGCTCGCCGAAGCGAAGGGCGAGATCCAGTACGCGGCGTCGTTTCTCGAATGGTTCGCGGAGGAAGCGAAACGCGTCTACGGCGACACGATTCCGAGCCCCTCAGCGGACAAGCGCATCGTCGTCGTGAAGGAGCCGGTCGGCGTTTGCGCGGCGATCACGCCGTGGAACTTCCCGGCCGCGATGATTACGCGCAAGGTCGGCCCCGCGCTCGCGGCCGGCTGCCCGATCATCGTCAAGCCGGCCGAAGCGACGCCGCTCTCGGCGCTCGCGCTCGCCGTACTGGCCGAGCGCGCGGGCGTGCCGGCGGGCGTGGTCAGCGTCGTCACCGGCGATCCGAAAGCAATCGGCGCCGAGCTGACCGGCAACGCGACCGTGCGCAAGCTGTCGTTCACCGGCTCGACGGCGATCGGGCGACTCCTGATGGCGCAATGCGCGCCGACCGTCAAGAAAGTCTCGCTCGAACTGGGCGGCAACGCGCCCTTCATTGTGTTCGACGACGCCGATCTCGATGCGGCGGTGGCCGGTGCGATCGCCTCGAAGTATCGCAACAGCGGGCAGACCTGCGTCTGCACGAACCGGTTCTACGTGCATGAGAAGGTGTACGACGCGTTCGCGGAGAAGCTGCGCGCGGCTGTCGGCGCGCTAAAGGTGGGTCGCGGCACCGAAGCCGGCGTGACGCAAGGCCCGCTGATCAACGAAGCGGCGGTGCTGAAAGTCGAAGCGCATATCGAGGACGCGCTCGCGAAAGGCGCAAAGGTCGTCGCGGGCGGCAAGCGCCACGCGCTCGGCCACGGCTTTTTCGAGCCCACGGTGCTGACCGGCGTCACGCCCGCGATGAAACTCGCGAAGGAAGAAACGTTCG
>DATGHJ010000639.1:0-6218 GCA_035308085.1 Trinickia sp.
CGAGCCATGCGCGGCTCGGCTCGTGATGAATCGTGCGGCCGACGGTAAAACCTTTGCAGCTGTGCGACGCAGCCGCCGCCTCGAAGCCTTCGATCAACTGCTCGGCCGGCGCCGACAAACCGAGCAGCACGACGCCGCGGCAATACGGATCGCGCTCGGCGATCAGCGCATCGATTGCCCGCCATTGCGCCGCCTCGAGCGGCGCGAGCTTCCACCACTCGGGATAGATGCCGATGTTGTAGAGACGCTTGAGCGCGCGGAACACGGTGTCCGGTTCGCTCGGCAGATCGGCGCGCTTCGGCGGGATCACTTCGAGCAGCAGTTCGTGGCCGCTCGCCTGCGTCGCATCGTAGAGCGCGCGCAATTGCGCTTCCTGTTCGAGCCGCTGTTCCACGGAATCGTCCGGGTGGTAGTAGACGAGACACTTGACCACGTGTTCCTGCGGCCAACTGATGAGCGACGTGCCGATCGAGCGGCCATGGTCGAATTCGAGCGGCGCCGAGCCGGGCAGCTCCACGGGGCGGCCGATCCACCATCCGCGTCCGGTGGCGGCGTTCAACGCGTCCTGGCCGTAGCGGTCGTCGATCAGCACGCCGATACGGCCTTGCAAGCCGAGCGCGGCTTCCGTCTGCGCGACGGCTTCGACGAACAGGCCCTTCAACTTCTCGATGCGCGCTTCGCTCGCGCCGGTCTGCTGGGCAAGCTCGAAGAACTGGTTGCGATGGTCGAATGCGAAGCCGAGCACTTCGTCCCACTGCTTGCGGGCCGGGGTGACGCGATGCAGGCGCGCGAGCGTCGTGTCCTTGTCGGGACGGCGCATGCGCCGCGGATCGGCGGCAGCGGCGTTCAGGAAGTAGTCGAGTTCGGCGGGCGTCGGCATGGCGGGCGCGCAGCCGTGGCGCGACACGACGAGCGCGCCGCTCGCATTCGCGGCGCGCGCGCAGTCTTCGAGCGAATGGTCGCGCAGCCACCCCGACATGAAGCCGGACGCGAACGCGTCGCCCGCGCCGAGCACGTTCAGCACTTCGACCTGCACACCGCCGTGAATCGGCGCATCGTCGATCGAGGCGGGCACCGCGCCTTCGATGATCGAGCAGCCGAGCGGACCGCGCTTGACGACGAGCGTCGCGCTCGTCACGGCGCGCACCATCGCGAGCGCGTCGATCAATTCGTGCTTGCCGCCGGCGATGCGGAATTCTTCTTCCGTGCCGATCACGAGGTCGATGAGCGGCAGGATGCGCTGCAAGTGCGCCGTCACGCTTTCGTTCGCGACGAAGCGGGTTTCGCCGTCGGCCTTGCCGGTGAGGCCCCACAGCACTGGCCGGTAGTCGATGTCGAGCACGGTGCGCACGTTGTTGCGGCGCGCGTATTCGAGCGCTCGACGGCTCGTGCGGTTGACCTGTTCCGTGGAGAAGTGCGTGCCCGTGATCAACAGCGCCTTCGACGACGCAATGAACGCCTCGTCGAAATCGGCTTCGTCGACGGCCATATCGGCGCAGTTCTCGCGGTAGAAGACGAGCGGAAACGTGTCGCGATCCTCCAGCCCTAGCAGCACGAGGGCCGTGAGGCGGTCGCGATCGATGCGCGTGTGGCTCACGTCGCAACCTTCCTTCGCGAGCGTCTCCGTCAAAAAGCGCCCCATATGATCGTTGCCGACGCGCGTGAGCATCGCCGATTTCAACCCGAGCCGCGCGCAGCCGAACGCGATATTCGCGGACGAGCCGCCTAGATACTTCGCGAAGCTCGTCACGTCTTCGAGCCGCGCGCCGACTTGCTGCGCGTAGAGGTCGACCGCGAGCCGTCCCAGGCAGATGATGTCGCGCTCGCGGCCGGCCGCGAAGCGGCTCGCTTGCGACGCTTGCTCGACAGAACGCCCGGTGATGGGGTCGGTGGTGAGTGCCATGGTATTTCCTGGAGGTGGTCTTTTAGATCGTTGCGCCTTCGAGCTCGCTGATCATCTTTTGCATTTCGGCGCCGCCCGCCATCATGTCGAGCACCTGATCCTTGGTGATGGTTTCCTTCGTGTACGTGCCCATCGATTTGCCTCGATTGAGCAGCGTGAACGAGTCGCCGATCGGGTAGGCATGGTGCACGTTGTGCGTGATGAAGATCACCGAGATGCCTTTCGCGCGCGCCTTGTGGATCAGCTTCAACACGTTGAAGCTCTGCTTCACGCCTAGCGCGGCGGTCGGCTCGTCGAGAATCAGCACGCGGGCGCCGAAGTGAATCGCGCGCGCTATCGCAAGACACTGCCGCTCGCCGCCCGACATCGTGCCGATCGGCTGATTCGCGTCTCGCACGTTGATGCCCATTTCGGCGAGCTTTTCGCGTGCGACCTTGGCGGCTGTTTCGATATCCATCACGTTGACCAGGCCGAAGAGCTTCCTCTGCGGCTCGCGTCCCATGAAGAAGTTGCGCGCGACCGAAAGCAACGGCACCAGCGCGAGATCCTGGTACACGGTCGCGATGCCGAGATCGAGCGCGTCTTTTGGCGACGCGAAATGCACGGGCTTGCCGTCGACGAGGTAGGTGCCTTCGCTCGGCGCATGGACGCCCGCGAGCGTCTTGATCAGCGTCGACTTGCCGGCGCCGTTGTCGCCGAGCAGGCAATGCACTTCGCCGCGCCTGAGCTTGAGCGTGACGTCTTTCAGCGCGATCACGTTGCCGAAATAGCGGCTCACGTTTTCGAGCGCGAGGATGTAGTCGTCAGCGGGTTGTTGAGTGTCGGACATCATGAACTCCTGTCGATCAGAGTGGGCGCTTTAGCTGTCGGCCGAAGTCAGTGCTGAAGCACTGACTTCGGCCCCATGCACAGCACTTGCTCTGGTCCCATGCAAAGTTGAATTCAGCGATTCGATGCGATCTCAGCGCGACGCGGCCACGCGGCTGCGCACGTAGTGATTGAACAGCACGGCGAACAGCAGCATCACGCCGAGGAACACGCGGAACCAGTCCGAATCGATGTTCGTGTAGGTGATGCCGATCTGCACGACGCCGAAGATCAGCGCACCGAACGAGGCGCCGATCACCGAGCCGTAGCCGCCCGTGAGCAGCGAGCCGCCGATCACCGCCGCGATGATCGCTTCGAATTCCTTTTGCAGACCGCGGTCGGCGGCGGCCGAGCCGATGTCGCACACTTGCAGAACGGCGAACAGGCACGAGCAGAACGCGGTCAACACGAACAGTGAGATCTTCACGCGCTTGACCGGCACACCGACGTTCTTCGCGGCGTTCGCATCGCCGCCGACGGCGAAGATCCAGTTGCCGAAGCGGGTCTTGGCGAGCGTGAACGCGCCGACCGCCGCGAGCAGGAACCACCAGACAATGACCTTCGGCACGCCCGGCACGAGCGGCTCGCCGTTGTCGAGCAGCTTGACGAGGCCGATATGGCCGAGCCACTTGAAGAGGCCGTGGAACGCAACGCCTTGGAAGAACGCATGGGCGAACCCGCTCTGCGCGGCGACGTCGCCCACGCCCGAGATGATCGTGCGGTCCGCGAACATCACCGAAAGCGCGAGCGTCAAGCCGCTCAGGATGAACAGGAACGCGAGCGTGACGATGAACGACGGCAGGCGTGTGCGCATGACGAGATAGCCGTTCAGCGCGCCGAGCGCCATCGAGCCGACGAAGGCAAAGACGATCGAGAGCTCGATCGGCCAGTGGAAATACATGGTCGGCAGCGCGACCATCATGCCGGCGAAGCCGATCATCGAGCCGATCGACAGGTCGAATTCCCCCGCGATCATCAATAGGCAGGCGCCGACCGCAAGGAGCCCGAGATAGGCGGCCACCTGCGACCAGTTCATGATGCCGTCGAGATTGAACATGCCGGAGTTGCCGGCGCCGATCGCAAAGACGATGAACACCATTACCGTGCCGGCCAGGGCCGCGAACTCGGGGCGGGAGAGCAGATGCTTGAGCCACGACTCGCGGCGCACACGTTCGTCCGACGAGGAAGAGGACGCGCTCTCTTGAGCCGCTTCGTGATGCTTGCGCGAACCGAGGTGGAAATGATCGACGACACCCATCTAAGTCTCCTTAATGCGCGGTGCGGACGTCCTTGGTTCAGATGGACCGCGCAGCGCTATAAAGCGTAGGAATGCAAATCAATGCTGCAAAGGTAAACGCAGATTTTCCTGCTGCCGGCGCGCCGGCCGCCGGAACGCCGCTTTGCGGTCGCCTCGGCGTTCCGGCCAACTCCTCCATTACATTAGCGATACTGGCCTGCGTACTTGACCACCTTGTCGACGTTGGCCTTCGTGATGAAGCCCGGGCCGGAGCTGATGTTGCGCGCACCGTACACCGGCTGGAGGCCGTACGCTTCGAGCCGCGCCTTGAACTTCGGGTTCGCCTTGAGGGCAGCCTGGATCTTGGCCGGGTCGGTCGTGTGGTCCTTCTTCGCGATCGCGAGCACCGCGACGGCGATGTAGCCCTGCAGGTACGGCTGCTGGTCGATGGCGAACTTGATCGTGCCGTCCTGGATCGCCTTGGCGATGTCATCGGAGAAGTCGAACGTGGCGAACCAGATCTTGCCGGCGAGGCCCATCTGCTGCAGCGCCTTGATCGTCGGCGAGGCCGAGGTCGGGCCGAGCGCGAGCACCGCGCCGGTATCCGGGTGGTTGCGCAAGTAGGCGCTGACTTTCGACTGGATGCCGGTCGGGTCCTGGCCCGCGTCGAGCGTCGACGCCTTGTAGTCGACGCCGAGCGCGTCGCCGAAGCCGCGGCAGCGTTCGAACGAGGCCGGGTTCGTCGCGTAGTGGTTCACGCACAGGAACGACTTGATGCCGGCGGCCTTCGCTTTTTCGCCCGCTGCCTTGCCCGCGTCGTATTCCGGCTGGCCGATGTGCATGATCGCGCCGAGCTGCGCGCTCTGCTCGGCGGTGCCGGAGTTGATCGTGACGAGCGGGATGTGTTTTTCGGTGACCTTCGCGATCGAGCCCTTCAGCACGTCGAAGTCGGCGATCGTCGTGGCGACGCCGTCGTAGTTGCGCGCGGCGGCCTGTTCGATGAGACGCGCCATGTCGGCGATGTCGCCGTTCGGCGGATTGCGGTAGTCGGTCTGGACGTTGAAGTCTTCGTCCGCCTGCTTGAGTGCGTTCTTGATCGTGTTCCACCACGAATCGGAATCCGGCGCGTGGCTGATCAGCACGAAGTGAGCCTCGGGATCGGCCTGGGCCGCCGATGCTGCAAAGCCGCTGCCCAGCGCTAGCGCGCATGCCGCGACGAACGTCCTCAGTGCAGCCTTGCCAGTGCAAAGTCTCATTGTCTCCACCTATCCAGGTTATGTCGTTATTGATCTCCCGGGGCCATCGAGGCGGCATCCGCACGGGGCGGGCGGTGATGTCCTCAAGGAGCGTGAGCGTCAAGTGACAGCCTGTTGTGTTGCCGCTCACGAGCAAGATTAGGCCAACTTTTGAGAGATTGCAAAGAAAATTTCATTGCAAATAAAAATGGAAAATGCATTCCAATTTGGCGCGGCGCGTGCCTATAATCAGCACCGTCCGGCGCGCTGTTGCGAAAGGCGTAGAGCCTTGCCACACCTGGCTTTGCGCCGCGCCGCAGCAATTTGAAGAGGAGACGGGCCATGCGGGACGACAGCACCGCCGAATTGCCGAGCGTTGACGAATTGATGCAGCGCATCGCCGACTCCTACGACACCTTGCCGCGCCAATTGAAGAGCGTGGCGTCCTACCTGGAACAGCACCGGTCGAGCGTGATGGTCGACCGCACGAGCGACATCGCGTCGAGTTGCGGCGTGCATCCGTCGGCCGTGGTGCGCTTTGCGCAACGCTTTGGTTTTTCCGGCTTTTCCGATCTGCAGGAGGTCTTCAAGCAGGCCTACACGGGGCAGAGCCCGTCCGGCCAGACCTATAAGCAGCGCATCCGCAAGCTGATCGACGACAAGCCCGGACAGCTCTCGGGCGGATCGGTCGCGCGCGAATTCGTCGCCGCATGCAAGAGCGGCCTCGACGAGCTCGACGAGAACCTCGATGACGAGGCGTTCGACGCCGCCGTGAAGATGCTGCAGCAGGCCGAGAACATCTATGTGATCGGCGTGCGGCGCTCGTTTGCGGTCGCGAGCTACATCGTCTATGCGTTGCAGCACACGCCGAAGCGCGTGCATCTCGTCTCGGGTTTCGGCGGCATGTTTCGCGAGCAGATCCGCAGCGTGAAGAAGGGCGACGTCGTGATTGCGATCAGCTTCGAGCCGTACGGCA
>DATGHJ010000640.1:0-2894 GCA_035308085.1 Trinickia sp.
GCCCTCATGGACAAGGCCTTCGCGCCGCATCCGCGCGCCGAGCCCAGCTTCGTTGAGCGTATCCACGGTGCCTTGCTCGAGCACCCCGGCGCGAATGCGGTTTTCGCAATACGCGCGCGAGCGCGCCTCGACAATCACGGAATCGACGCCTTGCAAGCGAAGCAGATGGGAAAGCAACAGGCCAGCGGGCCCCGCGCCGATGATGGCGACTTGTGTGCGCATGTTCGTCTCCTGACCTCGGTTTCGAGTAGTGAAATGATTGTCGGCGCTTCCCCTAGTATGCGGCAACGCGATTTTGCGGATACGATGTATACGCGATAGCGATAAAGGTGGCGAAACGGCGCGATGCAAGAATTCGACTTGAACTTGATTCCTTACTTGGTCGCGATGGAGGACACGCGCAATGTGAGCCGTGCCGCCGAGCTGCTCGGCGTGAGCCAGCCGCGCGTATCGACGGCGCTCGGTCGGCTGCGCGAATATTTCGCCGATCCGCTCTTCGTGCGCACGTCGCGCGGCATGGAGCCGACGCCGCGCGCACTCGCGCTCATTCCCGCCGCGCGCGAAGCGCTCGGGCACATCGAGCGCGGCGTGCTCGACGCCCAGCAGTTCGACCCGGCCACGACGACCCTCACGTTCTCGATCGCGCTCTCCGACGTCGGCGAGATCGTGTTCCTGCCGCGCCTCTTGCAACTCTTCGCCCAGCGCGCGCCGCATGCGAACCTGCGCTCGGTTTCATTGCCGCCCGCGCATATCGAACGCGGGCTCGAAGCCGGCGACGTGGACCTAGCGATCGGCTATTTCCCCGACCTCTCGGGCAACAATTTCTTCCAGCAGCGGCTGTTTACGCACCGCTTCATCTGCTTGATGAGAAGCGGCCACCCTCTAGCGGGCGCGCCGCTCACGCTCGACACGTTCCTCGCGTGCGGACACGCCGTCGTGCGCGCCGAAGGGCGCAGCCAGGAAGTGCTCGAAAAGTTTCTGGAGAAAAAGCGCATCCGCCGCCGCGCGGTGCTCGAGACGCCGCACTTCATGAGCCTGCCATTCATCCTCGCGCGCACCGATTTGATCGCGACCGTGCCGCACGCGATCGGCTTCGCCTATGCCGCCGAGCATGCGTCGATCACGCTCGTCGAGCCGCCTTTGCCGCTGCCGCATTTCGATCTCAAGCAACACTGGCATCGCAAGTATCACAACGATCCGCGGATGACGTGGCTGCGCGGCGTGGTCTCCGAACTGTTCAACGATGCTGCCGACGAATGGCCCAAGTAACGACCGAAGCAAGCGGCACGAAATGAAGCCGGCACACCTCGGGCGGTGCCGCGAAAAACATGGAACAATGCAGAACGCGAGACACATAGCGGCTGCCGGCCGCCGCGAAGCGGCACATTAGGAGCCAAGGATGACGAAGGAATATCGAGAACGGAAAAACCACGGCGACGCTTTGAACCAGCCGACGCGCGAAGAAGCGGAAGCCGCGGTCCGCGTGCTGTTGCGCTGGGCCGGCGACGATCCCACGCGCGAAGGCTTGCTCGAAACCCCGGCGCGCGTCGTGCGCGCATACGAAGAGTTTTTCTCGGGCTATCAGCAAGACCCGCGCGAAATCCTCGCGCGCACCTTCTCCGAGGTGGACGGCTACGACGAAATGATCGTGCTGAAAGACATTCGTTTCGAAAGCTATTGCGAGCACCACATGGTGCCGATCATCGGCCGCGCGCACGTTGCGTATCTGCCGGAGCATCGCGTCGTCGGCATTTCGAAGCTCGCGCGGCTCGTCGACGCGTTCGCGAAGCGTCTGCAGATCCAGGAGAAGATGACCGCGCAGATCGCTGATACGTTGAACGAGATCCTGCAGCCGAAGGGCGTCGGCGTGATCCTCGAGGCGGCGCATCAATGCATGTCGACGCGGGGCGTGCACAAGCCCGGCGTCGAGATGGTGACGTCGCGGATGCTCGGCACCTTCCGCACGGACCCGTCGACGCGGCGCGAGTTTCTGTCGATCGTGTCGAACAGCACGGCGTACAACGTGCCGAATACCTGAGCACGCGCGATCCGCCGATCAGCCCGGCGCGAATCATCAGGCACACCAAGCAACACGCCGCGCAATTGCGCGGCGTGTTTTCGTTTCTGCCAACGCCTTGCAGCGCTTATTTGTGATTGGTCGCCAGCGCGCCCGCGCTCTTCGTGCCGCCGAACAGCTGCGTCAAATACTGGCTGTTCTGGTTCATCCGCGACATCAGCGAATTGAGCGCGGTGAACTGCGCGTTATAACCCTTCGTCAATTGCGCCGAATACGCCGTAAGCTGCGTCTGCTGATCGGTGGCCGCTTTCTGATCGGCATTGATCGCATCGGTGCGCGCATCGATGATCCCGCCCGTCTTCAGGAACGAACTCAGGTGCGTATCGAGCGACGCGCCAAGCCCCGTCTTCGAGTTGAACAGCGACGATAGCGTGTCGGGGTTGTTGGAGAGCGCGACCGTGAGCGCGCTGTCATCGATCTTGAGCTGCCCGTCCTTCTGCAGCGAGATGCCGATCGACGCCAGATTGACCCCGCCGCCCAAGCTGTTCTTCACCCCTTCGCTGAGCGTACTCGTGATTGCGTTGCGGATCGTGTTGAGCGTCGAATCGCCGAGCAGCGTGCCGCCCTGCTGCCCCTTCTTCTGAGTCGAATCGAAGCCGGTCAGCGACGCCGCCGTGGTGACGAAATTGTTGTAAGCGGTGACGAACGCGCCGATCGCGGTTTTCTGGTCGGTGACGTCCTGCGCGACGCTCAGCGTTTGCGTCGTGCCGGCGGCGTCCTGCGTGAGCGACATCGTCACGCCCGTGAGCGCCGACTTGACCGTGTTGCTCGCGCTCGTGACCTGGGTGCCCGCGATCGTCAGCGACGCATCCTGGCC
>DATGHJ010000641.1:0-6346 GCA_035308085.1 Trinickia sp.
TCGACATCCTCTTCAACAACGCGGCGCTGTTCGACATGCGCCCGCTCCTCGACGAATCGTGGGACACCTTCGACCAGCTCTTCGCCGTCAACGTGAAGGGCATG
The DNA here is from genome assembly GCA_035308085.1 of Trinickia sp. Classification (GTDB taxonomy): domain Bacteria; phylum Pseudomonadota; class Gammaproteobacteria; order Burkholderiales; family Burkholderiaceae; genus Trinickia_A. The sequence goes on from DATGHJ010000641.1 coordinate 105, forward strand.
TTCTTCCTCATGCAAGCGGTCGCGCGCCGGATGGTCGAGCAAGGGCGCGGCGGCAAGATCATCAATATGTCGTCGCAAGCCGGCCGGCGCGGCGAGGCGCTCGTCGCGCACTACTGCGCGACCAAGGCGGCGGTCCTGAGCTACACGCAATCGGCGGCGCTCGCGCTTGCGCCGTACAAGATCAATGTGAACGGCATTGCGCCGGGCGTCGTCGATACGCCGATGTGGGATCAGGTCGACGCGCTCTTCGCCCGCTATGAGAACCGGCCGCTCGGCGAGAAGAAACGGCTCGTGGGTGAAGCGGTGCCGCTGGGCCGCATGGGCGTTCCCGACGACCTGACGGGCGCCGCGCTCTTTCTTGCGTCGGCCGATGCCGACTACATCACCGCTCAGACGCTGAATGTCGACGGCGGCAATTGGATGAGCTGATTTCCCCCGCAACATCAAGCAGTTCCGTCTACGCTTAAAGAAGCGCTTCAGTTACATAACGCACAAGAGAAAGGAGACAAGCATGAAACGAACGTTTAGACCCGCGCTGAAGGCGCTGTGCGGCGGCGCGCTCGCCTGCGCGGCGCTTGGCGCCCATGCGGCGCAGACGATCACGATTGCGATGTTGAACAACCCGGACATGATCGAGCTGAAAAAGCTCTCACCCGCGTTCGAGCAGGCCAATCCGGACATCAAGCTCAATTGGGTGGTGCTCGAAGAAAACGTGCTGCGACAGCGCGCGACGACCGACATCACGACCAACAGCGGCCAATTCGACGTGATGATGATCGGCACGTACGAAGCGCCGCAGTGGGGCAAGCGCGGCTGGCTCGCTCCGATGACGAACCTGCCCGCCGACTACGACCTGAACGACGTCGTGAAGACGGCGCGCGACGGTCTCTCCAATAACGGCGCGCTGTACGCGCTGCCGTTCTACGTCGAAAGCTCGATGACGTACTACCGCAAGGACCTGTTCGCGGCGAAGGGCTTGACGATGCCCGAGCAGCCGACCTACGACCAGATCGCGCAGTTCGCGGACAAGCTCACCGACAAGGCCAGCGGCGTCTACGGCATCTGCTTGCGCGGCAAGGCGGGCTGGGGCGAGAACATGGCCTACGTGACGACGCTCGTGAACACGTTCGGCGGCCGCTGGTTCGACGAGAAATGGCAGGCGCAGCTCACGTCGCCCGAGTGGAAGAAGGCGGTCACGTTCTACGTGAATCTGCTGAAGAAGGACGGCCCTCCGGGAGCGAGCTCGAACGGCTTCAACGAGAACCTGACGCTGATGTCCTCGGGCAAGTGCGCGATGTGGATCGACGCGACGGTGGCGGCCGGCATGCTGTACAACAAGCAGCAGTCGCAGATCTCGGACAAGGTCGGCTTTGCGGCCGCGCCGATCGAGGTCACGCCGAATGGCTCGCACTGGCTGTGGTCGTGGGCGCTCGCGATTCCGAAGTCGTCGAAGCAGCCGGATGCGGCCAAGAAGTTCATCACCTGGGCGACCTCGAAGGGCTACATCGAGATGGTCGCGAAGGATGAGGGCTGGGCGTCGGTGCCTCCGGGGACGCGCGAATCGACCTACGCGAACCCCGAGTATCAGAAGGCCGCGCCGTTCTCGAGCTTCGTGCTCAAGGCGATCCAGACCGCCGATCCGACTCATCCGACGCTGAAGCCCGTGCCGTACACCGGCGTGCAGTTCGTCGGCATCCCCGAGTTCCAGTCGTTCGGCACCGTGGTCGGCCAGAGCATCGCCGGTGCGTTGGCGGGCCAGATGTCCGTCGACCAGGCGCTGGCAGCAGGCAACGCGACCGCCGATCGCGCAGTGCGTCAGGCCGGCTATCAGAAATGACGTAAGGCGTTCCCGAGCGGCGTGTTCTCCGCGCGCTGCTTGGGAGCTTCGCAGCACAGCGGGCCGCATTCCCTGCGCGGTCCGCGCATGACCCAAGAGGTGTTCCGATCATGCGTCATCTTCATCTCCCCCTCACTCACGCCCCCGCGCAAACCGAGCACGAACGCGAAGTGCGGCGCGCCGCGTCCACGCGCTGGCTGGTCGCGCCGTCCGTATCGGTGCTGCTGCTATGGATGGCGATCCCGCTCGCGATGACGATCTGGTATTCGTTCTCGCGCTACAACCTGCTGAACCCCGACCTGAAGGGCTTCGCGGGCCTCGACAACTACCGGTTCCTCGTCACCGATCCGTCGTTCCTGCCGTCGATCGTGCACACGATCGAGTTGATCGGCTCGGTGCTGATCATCACGGTGGTGGGCGGCGTGCTGATGTCGGTGCTGTTCGACCGCAAGTTCTACGGGCAGGGCATCGCGCGCCTGTTGGCGATCGCGCCGTTCTTCGTGATGCCGACGGTGAGCGCGCTGATCTGGAAGAACATGATCCTGCACCCGGTGTACGGCCTCGTCGCGGATGCGATGCGCGCGCTCGGACTGCAGCCGATCGATTGGTTCGCCACCTATCCGCTCACCGCGATCGTCATCATCGTCGCGTGGCAGTGGCTGCCGTTCGCGTTCCTGATTCTGTTCACGGCGATCCAGTCGCTCGACCAGGAGCAGAAGGAGGCCGCGAAGATCGACGGCGCCGGCCCGTTCTCGATGTTCTTCTTCATCACGCTGCCGCACCTGAAACGCGCGATCGCCGTGGTCGTGATGATGGAGACGATTTTCCTGCTGTCGATCTTCGCCGAAATCTATACGACGACGGCCGGCGGCCCCGGCAACGCTACGACGATCCTGTCGTACCTGATCTACGCGGTCGGCCTGCAGCAGTTCGATGTCGGCTTCGCGTCGGCGGGCGGGATTCTGGCCGTGGTGCTCGCGAACATCGTGTCGTTCTTCCTGGTCCGCATGCTGGCGAAGAACCTGAAAGGGGAGTACGAGAAATGAACCACCCCCACGCCCACGTTCATTCACTGTCGACAGGAGTTAGCGCTTTAGCGCTTACTCCTGTCCCATGCAAAGCGCCCCCCGAGGGGGCGGCCCAGCAGGAGGCATCATGAGCAGCCCGACTCTGCAAAGCAATGTGCAATATCGCGCGCCGTCGCCGGTTGTCAGTGCGATCAAGAAGGTGCTTCCGGGCGTGCTCGCCTGGCTGATCGCCGCGGCGCTCTTCTTCCCGATCTTCTGGATGACGATCACCGCGTTCAAGACCGAGCAGCAGGCGTACTCGTCTTCGCTGTTCTTCACCCCGACGCTCGAGAGCTTCCGCGAGGTGTTCGCGCGCAGCAACTACTTCGCGTTCGCCTGGAACTCGGTGCTCATTTCGGTGGGCGTCACGGTGATCTGCCTGTTGTTCGCCGTGCCGTGCGCGTACGCGATGGCGTTCTTCCCGACTAAGCGTACGCAGAGCGTGTTGCTGTGGATGCTGTCGACGAAGATGATGCCTTCGGTCGGCGTGCTCGTGCCGATCTACGTGATGTGGAAGAACGCCGGCTTGCTCGACACCGTGTCCGGGCTCGTCATCGTCTACTCGCTGATGAACCTGCCGATCGCGATATGGATGGCGTTCACCTACTTCAACGAGATTCCGAAGGACATCCTCGAAGCGGGGCGCATCGACGGCGCATCGACCATGCAGGAGATCGTCCATCTGCTGATGCCGATGGCGGTTCCGGGGCTCGCATCGACGGCGCTCCTGCTCGTGATCCTGTCATGGAACGAGGCGTTCTGGAGCATCAACCTGTCGAGCTCGAACGCGGCACCGCTCACCGTGTTCATCGCGTCGTATTCGAGTCCTGAAGGCTTGTTCTGGGCGAAGCTGTCGGCGGCGTCGCTGCTGGCGGTGGCGCCGATCCTGATCGTCGGCTGGCTGTCGCAGAAGCAGCTCGTGCGCGGCCTCACGTTCGGGGCGGTCAAATGACGGACCACGCCAGGCACCCGATGAGCGACGGCGTCAACGGCAAGTCGGTGCTGATCTGCGATTGCGACGGTGTGCTGATCGACAGCGAAGCCGTCGCCGCGCGGATGCTCGTCGCCGAGCTGGAAGCGCGCTGGCCCGACACCGACGTCGAACCGGTCGTGCTGCCGCTGCTCGGCTTGCGCATCGAGCGTGTGCTGGCCGGCGCCGCGGCCGAACTCGGCCGCACGCTTACGCCCGGCGACATCGAGGCGATCAGGCGCGGGGTCGAAGCGGCCGCGAAGGATGCGCCGATGGTCGACGGCATCGAGGCGGCGCTCGCGCAGGTCAATCTGACGAAGGCGTGCGCAAGCAACAGTTATACGGACTACGTGGAGGCGGTGCTGGCCCGCACCGGGCTCGCGCGTTTCTTCGGCGACCGCGTGTTTTGCGCCGACAACGTCGAATTGCCGAAGCCCGCGCCCGACGTCTACCTGGCCGCCGCGCGCTCGCTCGGCGCGGCGCCGGAGGCGTGTCTCGTCATCGAGGACAGCGTGACGGGCGTCACGGCCGCGAATGCGGCGGGGATGACGGTGATCGGCTTCATCGGCGGCGGTCATGCGACTAGCGCTCAGATCGACGCGCTTCGCGGCGTCGGCGCGCGACACGTATTCGACGACATGCGCTCCCTGCCATTGCTCGTCGAGCAATGGCGCATGAGCGGCGCGCTCAATCTGCATTGAAGCGGTAGAACATTGAACGGAGACAGATCATGGCAAGCGTGACATTGCGCAACGTGGCGAAGCGCTACGACGACAACGAGGTGCTGCGTAACGTGAACCTCGACATCAACGACGGCGAGTTCGTCGTCTTCGTCGGCCCGAGCGGCTGCGGAAAGACGACGCTGATGCGGATGATCGCCGGTCTCGAGGACATCAGCGCCGGCGACCTGAACATCGACGGCTCTCGCATGAACGACGTGCCGCCCGCCAAGCGCGGCATCGCGATGGTGTTCCAGTCGTACGCGCTCTATCCGCACATGACGCTCTACGACAACATGGCGTTCGGCCTGAAGATCCAGGGCGTGAAGAAGCCCGAGATCGATGCCGCGGTGAAGAATGCGGCGAAGATCCTGCACATCGACCACCTGCTCGAGCGCAAGCCGAAGCAGTTGTCGGGCGGCCAGCGGCAGCGCGTCGCGATTGGCCGCGCGATCACGAGGAAGCCGAAGGTGTTCCTGTTCGACGAGCCGCTATCGAACCTCGACGCGGCGCTGCGCGTGAAGATGCGGCTCGAATTCGCGCGCCTGCACGACGAACTGAAGACGACGATGATCTACGTGACGCACGACCAGGTCGAAGCGATGACGCTCGCGGACAAGATCGTCGTGCTGTCGGCGGGCAACGTCGAGCAGGTGGGCAGCCCGAACCGCCTTTATCACGCGCCGGCGAACCGTTTCGTCGCTGGGTTCATCGGCTCGCCGAAGATGAATTTTCTGGGCGGTGTCGTCGACTCGGTGACGGCCGACGGCGTGCTCGTGCGCTACGAGACGGGCGAGACGCAGCGCGTCGCGGTCGAACCGGGCAAGGCGAAGGTGGGCGATAACGTGACGATCGGCATCCGGCCCGAGCACCTGCATATCGTCGGCACGGGCGACTACGGCATCGCGACGCGGATAATGGCCGTGGAGTCGCTTGGCGACGCGGCGTATCTGTATTCGGAGTCGTCGGTCGCGCCGGATGGGCTCATCGCGCGCATTCCGCCGCTCGATCAGCACGACAAGGGCTCGACGCTCAAGCTTGGCGCGACGCCCGATCATTGCCATCTGTTCGATAGCGATGGGCGGGCGTTTGAGAGGAAGATCGTGGAGGTGCGGTCGGCGGCTTGAGGGAGGTTCCACTTGCTCGAAGGCGATAGACGTGTGGTGAACTGCTACTGCGGATTGCGGGAGCGTGAATCGGAATTGTCCTCTTTCCGTCTGCTCCAGCACCAATCAGTGGAGGTCCCGTGCAAGCCGTGAGGACGCTCCGGATTTTAATGCTTGCGGGGATAGCCTTGACAAATGTTGCCGTTGGATCCGACCGGCTAGTTACCGGAACCGGAGAATTCATCGGGCACGGTCGACAATGCGATGGCAGGCTTAACGTCAACACAAAGACGATCGAATGGCATACCCCTTATGCAAGTTGTGGAAGGCGGTCTTATGCGGTCATAGAACGCGACTTGCAAGCGCCCAACCCAACAATCGTTTTCCAATTGAAAGGCCGAGCATGCGACTTTGGAGTTATCTCTCTTCACCGGGATCCGGAATATCCCGACTACTGGATCGCCAAGGGGTATAGGAATTTGGAAGCCTACAAAAGCAACAGCACCGACTTCTTAGGCTGTAGTCTGGAGAAGCAGGGCAAGT
>DATGHJ010000642.1:0-5662 GCA_035308085.1 Trinickia sp.
ACGGAGTTTGCTATGAGCAACAAAGGGCAATTGTTACAAGACCCGTTTTTGAACGCGCTGCGTAAAGAGCATGTGCCGGTGTCAATCTATCTGGTCAACGGCATCAAGCTCCAGGGGAACATCGAATCGTTCGACCAGTACGTCGTGTTGCTCCGGAATACCGTGACCCAGATGGTCTACAAGCACGCCATTTCGACTGTCGTGCCTGCCCGTCCGGTCAATTTCCATCCCGATTCCGAACAGTCCTAAAACCCATCGTCGCGGCCGGCATTGCGTCGCCGTCGGCGATACATGCCGGTCGCTCTATTTTGACATCCACCAATTTGATCAACGCTGCACTCGTCGGCATCGACTTTGGAAAGATCGATTTCCAAGCCAGTCTAGAAGAACTCAGCCTGCTCGCGCAGAGCGCGGGCGCCCATCCTGCCGTCACGCTCACCGGGCGACGTTCCAGCCCCGATGCCGCGATGTTCGTCGGCAGCGGCAAGGCCGAAGAGCTACGCCTTGCCTGCGAAGCGAACGACATCGAAATCGTCATTTTCAATCACGCGTTGGCTCCCGCTCAGCAGCGCAATCTGGAGCGTGCGCTTAACAGGCGCGTCGTCGACCGTACCAGCCTGATTCTCGACATCTTCGCGCAGCGCGCCCGCAGCCATGAAGGCAAGCTGCAGGTCGAGCTCGCGCAGCTGCAGTATTTGTCGACGCGGCTGATTCGCGCGTGGACCCACCTCGAGCGGCAAAAAGGCGGCATCGGCCTGCGCGGCCCCGGCGAAACCCAGCTCGAAACCGACCGCCGGCTAATTGGCGAGCGAATCAAAATGTTGAAGTCGCGGCTCGATAAATTGCGGCGCCAGCACGGCACGCAGCGGCGCCAGCGCGAACGCAACCGGACGATGTCGGTGTCGCTCGTCGGCTATACCAACGCCGGCAAATCGACGCTCTTCAACGCATTGACGAAGGCGCAAGCCTATGCGGCCGATCAGCTGTTCGCGACGCTCGACACCACCTCGCGTCGCGTCTATCTCGGCGACGAAGCCGGGCAGGTGGTCGTGTCCGATACCGTAGGCTTCATCCGCGAATTGCCGCACCAGCTCGTCGCGGCATTTCGCGCCACCCTCGAAGAAACGATTCATGCCGACTTGCTGCTGCATGTGGTCGATGCGTCGAGCGCGGTGCGCCTTGATCAGATCGATCAGGTGAACGACGTGTTGCACGAGATCGGCGCCGACTCGATTCGCCAGATTCTCGTCTTCAACAAGATCGACGCGGTGCCTGAGTTGGCGGCGCGTGGCGAGGCGGTCGAAAGGGACGAGTATGGTAATATTTCGCGCGTCTTTTTGAGCGCGCGCACGGGCCAAGGATTAGACACGCTGCGCGCCGCGATCGCCGAAATCGCGACTTCAGACAATCTTCCAGACACTGGGCGAGCACTGCCGGAAGACGACCGGTTGGTAGAACAACGCGAAGAACTCAAGGTCACGCTGGACGCCGGAAACGAGGTGCTGACCCGTTCTAATTTGCTTTGACGACCCTCCCAAGAAAACGCCGGGCTGCGCCAGGTTTTCCGCCCCGATAGGAAGTCCCCTTGAGGGATTGTGCCCCTCGGGTCGACTGGCGCGTAGCGGCAGGTCTGGGGGCCCTCACTACTCTAGTGAACGAACACAGGTGAACGAATACAAAGAGCGGAGTACCTGGCTGCGTTTGCGCGCCATTCTTTCGATCAACGATCCTCGATGGGGGCGTAGCGAAGGCAATGGCGACAAGCAGCGCCCGAACGAGCCCAAGCGTCCGCAAGGCGACGGCGAAGGGCCGCCCGATCTCGACGCGATGTGGCGTGACTTCAATCGCCGTCTGAGCGGCTTGTTCGGCGGCAAGGGTAAAGGCAAAGGTCTGGGCCCGGGCGACCGCCGTCCGGATAACGGCCGTGCGGCGCGCGTCGGCGTCGGTATCGTGATCGGCGTGCTCGTCGCGATTTATCTCGGCAGCGGCATTTTCATCGTGCAGGACGGCCAGGCCGGCGTCGTGCTGCAATTCGGCAAGTACCGCGGAACCGTCGAGCAAGGCGTGCACTGGCGCCTGCCGTATCCGTTCGAAACGCAGGAAATCGTCAACGTCAGCCAGGTGCGCGCGGTGGAAATCGGGCGCAACAACGCCGTTGCCGGCGCCAACGTGAAGGACTCGTCGATGCTCACGCGTGACGGCGATATCCTCGACGTGCGCTTTGCGGTCCAATACCAAGTCAAGACGCCCATCGACTATCTGTTTCGTACCACCGATCCCGATCAGAGCGTGATGCAGGCCGCGCAGGCGTCGGTGCGCGAGATCGTCGGCACGCGCAGCACGGAAGACATGCTTTATCAGGACCGCGAAGCAATGCGCCAGCAGTTGCAGGACACGATTCAGCGCAAGCTCGATCAATATAAGACAGGTCTCGCCGTCACGGGCGTCACGATCGAGAGCGTGGCGCCGCCCGAGCAGGTGCAAAGCGCGTTTGACGATGCCGCCAAGGCTCGCCAGGAGCGCGAGCGCGCGAAGCACGATGCGCAAGCCTACGCGAGTGATCTGGTGCCGCGTGCGCAAGGCGAGGCCGCGCGCATGATTGACGATGCGAAGTCCTACGCGGACCGCGTCGTAACTGAAGCGCAGGGCGATGCCGAGCGCTTCGAGGAAGTTTATGCACAGTACTCGAAAGCGCCCGCGGTGATCCGCCAGCGCATGTACCTCGAAACGATGCAGCAAATCTACTCGAACGCGACGAAGGTCTACATCGGCGGCAAGACCGGTGCCAACGTGATCCTGCCGCTCGACAAGATCGTAGAGGAGAGCCGTCAGCGTGCAGGCGAAGCGGCACGCGGTGCCTCTGCGCCTGCTGCGGCGGGCGCGAGCGAAGCCGCCAGTACGGCTGCCGCCGCGTCGTCTGCCGCGGTTTCTGCGCCGAGCGCCGCAAGTCAGGCCGCTGCGGCAAGCGACGTCCTGAGGTCGCGCGATGCGTTCCGCAGTCGCGGCCGCGAAGACGATCTGCCGCAATAAGGAGCGCAGAAATATGAACCGAATCATTGCGCTCGTCGTGGTTGTCGTGGCCGTCCTGTTTGCAGGGTCGTCGATGATTTATGTCGTCGATCAGCAGCAAATGGCCGTCGTTTCATCGCATGGCGGGGAGAACCCGCTGGTCGAAGGTCCGGGGCTGCATTTCAAGCTGCCCCCACCGTTGCAGACTGCGGTGCTTGTCGATACGCGCATCCAGACGCTCGATTCGCCCGATGCCGACCGTTACGCAACGTCCGACAAGATCGATCTTCTCGTGAACCCGGTGCTCAAGTTCCGTGTTTCCGATCCGCTGAAACTGTTCGTCGAAACGAAGGGCGATCCGCAAAGCGTGTCCGAGCAGCTCGTCACTCAATTGCGCGGCGCGCTTGGCGATGCGTTCGCGAAATACGCGCTTGCCGACGCGCTCGGAAAGCAGCAGGCGATTGCCGGCGAAGCACGCGAGGCGATGCAGAAGCTGACGGGCCCGCTCGGCATCGATGTCGTCGATATCGAACTCACGCGCGTCGATTTTCCGGCTGCGATGGCGGACACCGTCTATAAGCGAATGATTGCCGCCCGCAAACAGGCGGCGGATCAGGAGCGGGCGCAGGGTGCGGCGGAAGCGGAGCAGATCAAGGCAGACGCCGAGCGCAAGCAGCAAGGGGTGCTGGCGGATGCCTACAAGCAAGCTCAGTCGATCAAGGGCGAGGGCGACGGCAAGGCTGCGGTGATCGCCGCGGACGCGTTCAGCCGCGATCCGCAGTTCTATCAGTTCTACCAAAGCCTGCAGGCGTACCGGAGCATTTTTAAAGCGAACGACGTGATCGTCGTCGATCCGGACAGCGACTTCTTCCGCTTCATGCGCAGCCCCGACGGCAGCGCCCCCGCGCCCGCAACGGCCTCAAGCAAACACTGATTCAGGAGCGCCGCAACACGTGTTGCGGCGCTGGCATTCGTATGGACATGGCCGGCTCGTTATTGCTCGCGATCGCACTGATGCTCATCATCGAGGGCATGTTTCCTTTCGTGTTTCCCACCGCGTGGCGGGAGACGTTTCGTAGAATAGCCGATCGGCCGATCAACCACATCCGGATCGGCGGGTTGATCGTCATGGTGCTCGGGCTGTTGTTGCTGCTCGCGGCGACCTGAGCGCTGCGGCGCCGCGCACGATCTGCGTAGCGCCGGCGCGGGAGGCAATCAGGCACCCCGTGCTTTGCGCTGAATGTGGCCCCCTTGGGCGGCCCCGTCGTTGCCGGGCGCGTATTGCCGCCTGATCGGCGGTTCATCGAATCTTCATATCGTGGCATGCGCTGGCGTGCCGCTCATTTACGCCGTAGGACTGTACCGATGTCGACCTGGTTGCTTCCTGAAAATATCGCCGACGTGCTGCCGTCAGAGGCGCGCAAGATCGAGGAGTTGCGACGTGCATTGCTCGATCGCTTTCGAGCATACGGCTACGAAATGGTGATGCCGCCGTTGCTCGAATACCTCGAGTCGCTTCTGACGAGCGGCGGCAGCGACCTGAGCCTGCGCACGTTCAAGCTCGTCGATCAGTTGTCGGGCCGCACGCTCGGACTGCGGGCGGACACGACGCCGCAAGTGGCGCGTATCGATGCGCACCTGCTCAACCGCCAAGGCGTGACGCGCCTGTGCTATGCGGGCAACGTGCTGCATACGCGTCCGCGCGGTCTGCACGCCACGCGCGAACAGATTCAGGTCGGCGCGGAAATTTATGGCCATGCGGGCCTCGAAGCGGACATCGAAATTCAGCAGTTGATGCTTGACGTGCTGCGGCTAACTGGTCTCACGCAGATTCGACTCGACTTGTGTCACGCGGGCGTGTTGTCCGCGATCTTTGCTCAGGACCCGGCGGCCGCCGCCGCGGGTGAAGCGCTTTACGAGGCACTCGCGGCGAAAGACGTCGCACGCCTGGACGAGTTGACGCAAGGTATGAGCGACGTGGCGCGCGACGCGCTGCGCGCGCTGCCCGCGCTATACGGCGACGCGTCGGTGCTCGCGCTGGCGCGGCAGCGCTTGCCGAATCTGCCGGCAATCACGATCGCGCTCGACGATCTCGAGTTTTTGGCCGCACAGGTGGAAAGCGCCGAGGTCACGATCGATCTGGCCGATTTGCGTGGCTATGCCTATCACAGCGGCGTGATGTTCTCGGCCTATGTCGATGGCGTGCCGAACGCGGTCGCGCGCGGCGGCCGTTATGACCACGTCGGGCAAGCGTACGGCCGCGCGCGTCCCGCGACGGGCTTTTCACTCGACCTGCGCGAAGTCGCGCGCATTTCGCCGATCGAGGCGCGCAGCAGCGCGATCCTCGCGCCCTGGAAGCACGACGAAGCGCTGCGCGCGAGTGTCGCATTGCTGCGCGACGCCGGCGAAGTCGTCATCCAGGCGCTGCCCGGTCACGATCACGCATTGGATGAATTCGCCTGCGACCGTGTGCTCGTCGAGCGCAACGGCGTGTGGGTCGTCGAGGCCCGCTAGCCGCGCGCTGGAACCCGCGAGAGGCGAGTGGCTGCGAGTATCGCACCGTCCCCGCCGGCGTCGCGAAAATGACCCATATCGTTGAGCCGAAACGGAAAAACTCGGAACCTTCAGCGAACATGGGTAGAATACGTTTTTA
>DATGHJ010000643.1:0-7990 GCA_035308085.1 Trinickia sp.
GGCGAGGATGCCTGCGAGGCTAGGGAGCTTTCCTGCAGATCATAAAGTACTGCGAACTAAGCCACCAAGGCAGCCAGGAAGCAGGGCTGTGGCGCACGCGCTCGATGCTGAACCGGGTCGCGACGGTGTCGCGCATGAGGCGGAAGTCGAAACCCTTGTGCGTGATGCGCGGGTTCTCGGGGCGCGATACCGGCACGCCCGCCACCGACATCAGGATCTCGCGGAAACTGTAACCGGTGCGCAGCGTGTGCTGGCGCAGCATCCAGTTCAACACTTTCGGGATCGTCGCGAAACCGTACATGATCGGCACCGAGATGATGAACAGTGCGCCGGGCTTGAGGATGCGCGCGGCGTCGGCGAGCAGTTGGTCGACTTCATGCGCGTACAGGTGCTCGCAGACCTCGAATGCCGTCAGAACATCGACCGATGCCTCGTCGATCATCAGCATCGAATCGGCGTAGCGCACTTCCGGATGCACGGGCGACATGTAGGGATCGTAGCCGATGAGCAGGATGTCCCGGCGCAACTCGCCGAGCACGTGAAGAAGCAGACCCGGTCCCGAACCGAAGTCGACCACGGTTCCGTTGATCGGGCAATGCCCGCTCACGAGTTCCAGCGCGACGGCCATCCGGGTCCGATGCGCGTAGCGCGCTAGCGGATTGGACGACATGACGGTCTGTTCTTCGTATGAGATGTCGCGCATTTTAATAAGAGCCCGAAAGATTGGCCGTTCACGCAAGTCCTGCTGTGCCGGTGATCTTGCGCTGAGCGGGGGCTGCGGGCAACGAGCTGTCCTAGCGCTCTTGAGCCAAAAGCCTGTGCGTCTTAGCCACGAAATGGCGCGCTCGCGCTCCGGTGCACGGCATGCCGCATGCCCGTGGTGTCGGACAGGGCGCGACGGCAACGCGCAATCCGTGTCACATTCGCCACACTTGGCAGGCGTACACTGCAGACAAATACGGAGGACAACGATGCGGATATCGGAACTGGAAGGTGCGTGGCTCGACTACTGGGTCGCTCGTGCGGCCGAGCTGCCGAAGCCGCGCGTCGACGACGGACTGTGCTGGGTCGAGGAGCCGTCGTGCGACGGCGACCCTGAGAGCGCGGTGGACGCGGCTTTCGTGCCGTCGACCGACTGGAGCGAAGGTGGTCCGATCATTGACCGCGAGGGGATCAGCGTCGTCAAGTTCGACGACTGCTGGGCCGCCGAGAAGGGCGTGGGCAACCGGCTCGAGACCGCGAAAGCGGATTTCCGGCATACCGGCGCAACGGCGTTGATTGCGGCGATGCGGTGCTACGTTGGCGGGCGATTCGGCGCCGAAGTACCGGATGAACCGATGTCGGGCGATTAGGCGCGCGTGGTTCGCGCCACCGGCGTCACACGTCGCGTTCGGATGCGCCGGTGCGCGCGTCGGCAAACTTGGCAAACACAAACAACGCCGCTATCGCGAACGGACTGGCAACGAAAAAGGCGGTCAACATGGTGTGGTCCCCGAGGCTCTTTTGTTGATTTAGTCTAGCGAGCCGAGCGTCGTCGATAATCCGACCGAATCGCGAATCAGTGTTTGCGGATGCCCGACTACCGGAGCAATAAGCATCGCCTATTTGCCGGAATCGGGCACACGCCAATTCGCTTGGCGCGTACGTCAGCGTACGTCTTTGCGCTAAAAGTCAGTCCAAATAGAGCGGCCAGCCTCAACTACGGTGCATTGCGCCCTTGCCGCCTCCGCTGGCGCTTCGTGGGTTTCGGCGGTTGTCGAGGCTGGGAAGGGCGCCGCGGTTCGCGCGACTGCGGGGAGCCGGTGATCAGCATTGCCGCGCTCTCGTCGCGCTTCACTTAGTGGTTTCACTGAGCGTCGACCGAGCCTCGAGCCCGAGGCCCGGCGCTCAGGGTTTCTTCGCTTGCAAGAGCGCTTTCAGTTCCTCGACGTGCTCCGACACGCGTTTGCTGACCACGGCGAAGCTGTCCGACTGCGTTTTGTAGGCCGTATCCGCAAGCTCCTGCATGTCCGCCAGCGCCTTGTGCAGCGCTTGCTGCACCAGCTCGCCCGCGCTTGAGGAAGGCGTGGCGCCCGCGGTGGTCAGTTGCGTGACGAGCGATTGCACCTGGCTCATCGTCGATTGCAGAATTTCCGCCTGCTTCTGGCCGAGCGTCTGCATGCCCGAGATCGCCGTTGCGTTGGCTGCCGCCAATGCCTCGATGTCTTTGCGTTGCGATTCCAAAACGGCGGAGACGTCGATCCCGGGAAGCTTGAACTTCTCGATCATCTTGGCGTATTCGGCGAAAAGGCTGTTGGGATTGGTGGTTTCCATGATCACGGCTCCGAAAGGGATGGAGTGGGCGGGCAAGGCGGTAATGCATGGCGTGCGCACATGGTATCGCGCATCGCGCGCCGGCAATGTAGGGGCCTGCCCGGGCATCGTCCGCGCCCGCGTGGGACGTGCCCGGAGCGTCTACAGTGAATCCATCGGCCGCGGCCATGCGTATTTTCACAGTGGTCCGCGCTGGCGCCGGTTGCCGTGCACGGCCCGGGACGGCTTTCTTCCCGCTTTTTCTCCCCATCTCGGAGGCGAACATGAAACGAATGGCGATAGTGCTGCGCGTGGCATTGTGCACGGCAGCGTGCGGACTCGCGGCACACGGATACGCGGCGCAAGGTCTGAGCCCTCAAGACGACATCAACGCCCCCGAGAACAGCACGCGCTTGATGCCGAGCGCCGCGCGCGGCAGCGAGTATCCGACGCACGGCAACCAGCAGGCCGGCGAGCTGAATCTGAATCCGACCGATCTGCGCGCCCAGCTCGTGAACGGCCTGCCGAACAACGCCGAATCCGGTCAATACGGCTCTCCGCTGGCCGGCGTGCGGACTTTTGTGCGTCCGCAGCAGCCGGCGAATTGAGTGCCGATCCACACCCCAATCGGGCGCCGCTCGCCTATGCTATGCGTGCGATGCCTCGCACGCCGGCGTTTCCGATAGCAGTCCACTAGTCCGCCCGGGGCGCGTCATCCGCGCGACTTCGTTTTACCCACGAAGGAGGGTTCATGGATCAGGACGCACCGAGCGGCCGTAACGGGCCGCTGCCTGCGCAACAGGGGGAGCCGGAGCGGTCGGCGTGCGCCGACATTGCCGGGCAGATCGTATTCGTGCTGCAAGGCGGCGGGGCGCTCGGTGCGTACCAGGCCGGCGTCTACGAGGCGCTGCACGATGCGGGCGTCGAGCCCGACTGGGTGATCGGCACGTCGATCGGCGCGATCAATGGGGCGATCATCGCCGGCAATCCGCGCGAGCGGCGACTCGCGCGGCTCAAGGAGTTCTGGCGTCGCGTCGCGTATCCGGGCAGCGCGACGGGCGGCTGGTTTCCGTTCTGGGACGACTGGCTGCGTAACGTCGCGATCGTGACGCAGGGCATCTCACCGTTCTTCACGCCGCGACCCGAGGCGTGGCTCGGCCTGCAAACGCCGGTCGGGGTCGACCAAGCCGCGTTCTATACGACCGAGCCGCTGCGTGAGACGCTCGGCGCGCTCGTCGACTTCGACTATCTGAATGCGAAAGAGAAGGCGATGCGGCTGACGGTCGGCACGGTCGGCGTCGCGAACGGCCGGATGCGCTACTTCACGAATCGCGACGCCGCATTTTCCGTCGATCACGTGATGGCGTCCGCTGCGTTTCCGCCCGGATTTCCGTCAGTGCGCGTCGACGGCGAAACGTACTGGGACGGCGGTATCTACTCGAATACGCCGCTCGAAGCGGTGCTCGACGATCATCCGCGCCGCAGCTCCGTGATCTTCACCGTGCAACTGTGGCCAGCCCATGGGCCCGAGCCGGTATCGATCTGGCAGGCCATGGGGCGTCAGCGCGACATCCAGTATTCGAGCCGCGCGGAAAGCCATCTCGAGCGGCAGCGGCAGATCCACCGGCTGCGTCACGTGATTCGCGAGCTGGGCAAGCACATTCCCGAGGGCGAGCGCAATTCGGCTGCGATTCAGGAACTGCTCGCGTGGGGCTGCGGCACGACGATGCGGGTGATCGAGCTCGATGCACCGTGTTTCAACGGCGACGAGCTGCACAAGGACATCGACTTCTCGTCGAACGGCATCGAGCGCCGCTGGGCCGTCGGCTACGACGACACGCTGCGCATGCTGCGGCGCGCGCCGTGGCGGGAGGACCCCGATCCGATGGAAGGAATCTCGGTGCACCGGATGGAGCGCGGGGTCGAGCGTTGAGCGCGTTCGCGCATGTCGCCGACGCGGCGCGCAGCGCAACTTACGGGATTGCGCGTGAACTGGCCGCATGGAGGTCGTCGCCCGAACGCATGGGGTTCGCGGCGCAGGCGACGCTTTCGGTCGCGCTGGCCGTGCTGTTCGCGCATGCGCTGCATCTGTCGAACACATGGTGGGCCGCGATCAGCGGCTATACGGTGATGCAGACGAGCCTCGGCGCTTCCGCGAAGCGCGGCCTGCATCGCGTGCTCGGCACCATGATCGGCGCGATCGTGGGCGCGCTCGTCGGGCCGTGGTTAGGCGGGTTGCCGTGGCTCTTCGTGCCGGTGCTCGGCGTGATCGGCGGGGTCTCGGTTTATCGTGCGATCGGTTCGGAGGCGAGCTACGCGTGGATTCTCGGCGCCGTTACCGCGCTGATGGTCGCGTTCGAGGCGCACCTGCTCGTGTCGATGAAAGCGAGCGCGGGGTTCGCGGTGTTGCGCGTGATGGAGGTGGTCGTCGGGACGTTGGCGTGCGTGCTGGTGGCGGCGCTTGCTCAACTCGTTGCCGTGCATCGCGGCATGGCGTGGCCGGAAGGCGAGGAAGCTTCGGCCTGGGCCAGGTCGGTTTGGGCCGCGCATCGCGATTGGTTCATTCGCGTCGCGCAGAAGGCGCGTGGCAACGCGCAGCCGTCGGCCACCGTGGAAGACGCGGCGGCGGCCGAGCCTGCAGCGCCCTCGGGATTGGGCCCGGCGCCCGTCATTACGCTCGAGCCCGCGTCGTTTCAAGCCGCGCGCAAGCGCCTCGCGATGCAGTCAGGCTTGTCGATCGCGATTCTCACGGCGCTCGCGTATGTGCTGAATCTGCCGGGCTTCGCGCAGGCGATGGTCACGACGGTGGCGGTCGTCGCGCTGCCGGCCGCTTCGATCGCCGACGATGCGACGCGGCCCGTGCTCGAAAAAATGGTGCAGCGTCTCGTAGGTTGCCTGTTGGCAGGCGTCATCGCCGTCGCGCTGCTGCCGTTGCTGCGCGGCGAAACGATCCCCTGCATGATCGCGCTCGCGCTGGGCGTGTGGGCCGGCTGTCATCTGCAGACAGGCAAGGAGGGCGCGAGCTACGTCGGTCGACAGTTCACGATCGCGTTCATCATGGTGTTCGTGCAGGACCATCAATGGTCCGCGGACCCGAAGCCCGCGCTGCTGCGGCTCGCGGGTATCCTCACGGGTGTCGTCGTGATCGGCGGCGTGATGCTCGCCACCGCCAGACGCGCCGACGGCGCCACGCGTCACGCGTAGCGCCGTCGAATTGGCCCGGGCCGGGCGATGGGCCGTTCGAGCTTACCGGCGATCGAGCGAGTACTTGCCGGGGCCGGTCACGGTCAGGAACAGCAGGCCGCCGATGATGCTCACGTTCTTGTAGAAGTGAATCATGTTGTCGTAGGCGACCATGCCCGTCATGTTCCAGAAGTGGTGGCCGATGAACGCGGCGCCGAGCGTGTAGACCGCGAGCACGAGCGCAAGCGGACGGGTATAGAAGCCGACCACGAGCGCCAGGCCCACGATCAGTTCCATCACGACCGCGATGATCGCGGACAACTCCGGTGCGGGCGCACCGGTCGTCGCCATATAGCCGACGGTGCCGGAAAAGCCGGTCAGCTTGCTCCAGCCGAACAGCACGAAGAGCACCATCAACAGCACACGGGCAACCAGCAGGATCGCGTCCTTGCGTTGGTCAAAAAGGGTGTATCTCATGTTCGTTCCTTTAGGGTAGTCAGTCAAAATCGGCTCGTAGGTTCCGGTTCAAAAGCAGAGGCGATGCGGGTTCGCATCAGGCGTACATGTCCGAGAGTTCGCGGTTGCGCAGATCGAACGCGAGCACTTCGGCGTCGCGTCCTTCCGTGAAGGTCAGCGCGTCCTCGTTGCGAATGCGCGCGCCGTCGCCTTCGTTCAGGCGCACGCCATTGAGCACGACGGAGCCGCGCGCCACGTGCACATACGCGTAGCGGTCCGCCTGCAACGGCAGGCTGGCCTTCTCGTCGCCATCAATGAGGCCGGCGTAGACACGCGCGTCCTGCCGCAACGCTAGCGATTCGCCTTCACCGTCGGGCGAAAGCACGAGCCGCAGCGTGCCGCGCTTGTCCGCGGCAGCGAATTGCTTCTGCTGATAGCGCGGTGTGGCGCCTTTCTCCGACGGCACGATCCAGATCTGCAGGAAATGCACGGGCTCGCTTCTCGAATGGTTGTATTCGCTGTGCGCGACGCCGGTGCCCGCGCTCATCAATTGCACGTCGCCAGGCACGATGACGGAACCCGTGCCCATCGAATCCTTGTGCTCGAGCGCGCCTTCGAGCACGTAGGAGAAGATCTCCATGTCCCGATGCGGATGCTTGCCGAAACCTTGGCCCGGTGCGACGCGGTCGTCGTTGATGACGATCAGGTCGGAGAAGCCGAGTTGCTGCGGATCGTAGTAGCTGGAGAACGAAAACGAGTGGCGCGAGCTGAGCCAGCCGTGCTCGGCGCGGCCGCGTTGGCTGGCGTGGCGGACATCGATCATGGAAACCTCCGTTGTTTCGTTGAGGGCATCGCTGAGACGCTGCCCTGATGCGTTGACGAAAGTTTAGGTCAATTGCTGGGCATATAATCGCGTCGGGTTGAGAATCAATGTCACATCCAGGTTGACAATCAGGCGGGGCACGGCATGCAGCTCGAAGACATGAGGATTTTTGTCGCGACGGTCGATGCGCGCAGCTTCACGGCGGCGGCGAACCGTCTGCAGCTATCGAAACAGTTCGTGAGCCGGCGGGTCGCGGCGCTCGAAGACAGCCTCGGCGCACGGCTTCTCGTGCGCAACACGCGCAAGCTCGCCGTGACCGATCTCGGTTACGAGTTCTACGAGCGCGCGCGGCGCATCCTCGCGGAAGTGTCGGACGCCGAGCAGGCGATGTCGGCGCGGCGCGCCGAGCCGCGCGGCCTGTTGCGCGTGAGCGTGCCGATGTCGTTCGGCATGATTCACCTGTCGCCGCTCGTCGCCGAATTCCTGCGCGCGCATCCGGACGTGCGCTTCGATCTGCAATTGAGCGATCGCGTCGCCGACGTGGTCGGCGAGGGCTTCGACATGGCGGTGCGGATCGGCACGCTCGCGGATTCGACGCTGGTCGCGCAAAAGCTCGGCGAGGTGAGGCTCGTCGCGTGCTGCAGTCCCGGCTATAAGCGCAGGCGCCGCGCGCCGGCCACGCCCGCCGATTTGGAGCGCCACGCGTGCTTGTTGTACGGGGAGGAAGGGCGCTCGGGTTGGGAATTCGTCGTCGATGACGCGCGCCGCATGTTCGACGTGCGCGGCCCGCTGCGCGTGAACAATGGCGAGGTGATCCGCGATGCGGCGATCGCGGGGCTCGGCATCGCGCGGCTGCCGGAATTCATCGTCGCGGATGCGTTGGCGAGCGGCAAGCTCGTCGAAGTACTCGAAGATTTCTCGTTGTCGTCGTTTGCGGTCTACGTGGTGTATCCGCAGCATCGTCAAAGCTCGGTGACGATCCGCGCGTTCACGCAGTTCTTGCGCGAGCGTCTGGAGAAGAGATTGGGTGCTTGATTAGCTTCGTTCATCGCGCGCGGCATGAGCTTCGGCTTGAGTCGGCGCGTTAGGCGACTTCGCGCCGCAGGCGCGAATGATCAGCGCGACCACTTCTTCGGTCGCCGCATCGAACGCCTTTTTCGACAACGCGCGCTTGCCCGATAACGCCTGGATCTGCGCATCGAAATCGGCGTAGTGCTGCGTGACGGCCCAGATCAT
>DATGHJ010000644.1:0-4091 GCA_035308085.1 Trinickia sp.
TCGGCCGGGGTTGATCCAAGTTAGCGCTGCAGCGCTAACTTGGATCAACCCCGGCCGACACAGCTTTGCACGGAGGCAAGACGATGCTGGACCCGGAATCACTCGGCGGAATTAGCCATGGCGAACCGCCCGAGCGCGAGCACGAGCATGAACATGAGCCGGACGGTGCGTTCATCCCGACCGAAAACCCCAACCTTGCAAGCGCCAGCCAGTCCGTACTGAAATCGGGCGACACCTTCGTCGTCAACGATCCGCTCGGCGACATCATCGGCCACGACGATGGCCTGTTCGTCAACGACACGCGCGTGCTGTCCCAATTGCGCCTGACGTTCGGCGGCCGCGCGCCGTCGCTCTTGTCGGGCAATGTCAGCAGCGACAACACCGCGTTTACCGCCCACCTGACCAATCGCCCGTTGCCGCCGCTCGGCGGCGCGGTGACGCCCGAAGGCGTGATCCACGTCGAACGGCTGCGCGTGTTGAGCGGCACCGTTCTTTACGAAGCGATTACGCTCACCAACTATGGCATGACCGATGCGGTCGTGCCGCTCTCCGTTTCGTTCGCGAGCGACTTCAAGGACATGTTCGAAGTCCGCGGCCTGAAGCGCGAGAAAAAGGGCGCTGTCGAGCCGCCGCGTATCGAGAACGGCGAAGTGCTGCTCGGCTACGTGGGGCTCGATCGCGTCGAGCGCGACGTGCGCATCGCGTTCTCGCCCGAGCCCGACAAGCTCCTCTCGGGCCGCGCCGACTATTCGGTGCAATTGCCGGCGCAGGCGTGCGTGTCGGTGTATTTGTCGGTGGCGGTAGAGGCGCGCGCGCAGCAGGCGGCGCAGGGCGCGGCATTGGGCGCGGACGTGGCCAAGCCGCCGCACAGCGCAAGCCCCGCGCATCTGACGCAGATCGATGCCGTGCGGCCGCGCGTCGGCCGCGCCGCGGTGCGGGCCGCGCTCGTCGATGCGCACTTGGCGATGCGCGAACGCCGCCGCGCGACGGCGCGCGTGAGGTCGAGCAATCCGCTGTTCAATGCCTGGATCGACCGTTCGTTCGCGGACCTCGGTTTGCTGACGACCGATCTCTCGACCGGGCCGTACCCGTACGCAGGCATTCCGTGGTTTTCGACGCCGTTCGGACGTGATGCCGTCGTCACCTCGCTGCAGACGCTGTGGCTGCAGCCGCTGCTCGCGCGCGGCGTGCTGCGCTTTCTCGCCGAGCATCAGGCGCATGAAGATTCGGCGTTCCGCGACGCGTCGGTCGGCAAGATCATGCACGAGATGCGCAAAAGCGAAATGGCCGCTACGGGCGAGGTGCCGTTCGCGCTCTATTACGGCGGCGTCGATACGACCCCGCTGTTCGTCGTGCTGGCGGGCGCCTACGCGGCGCGCACCGGCGACATGGCGCTGATCGACGAACTGTGGCCCGCGCTCGAGCGCGCGGTGCAATGGGTCGCGGGCGTGTGCGACAAGAACCGCTTCGGGCTGCTCGATTACCAGCGCGCCTCCGATGGCGGCCTCGCGAACCAGGGCTGGAAGGACAGCCACGATTCTGTCTTCCACGCGGACGGCCGCTTCCCCGACGGGCCGATCGCGCTCGTCGAAGTGCAGGCTTACGCGTGCGCCGCGTTCGACACGATGGCGCATTTCTCCACGCTGCGCGGCCATCCCGCCGACGCGGTGCGCTACAAGGCGCGTGCGACGGCGTTGCGCGAGCGCGTCGAAGAGAAGTACTGGATGCCAGAGGAAGGGTTCTATGGCATCGCGCTCGACGGCCGTGGCGACCTGTGCCGCGTGATGGCGTCGAACGCGGGGCATCTGCTCGCGTTCGGACTGCCGGCGCGCGAGCGCGGCGAATCGGTCGCGCGTCATCTGGAATCGACGATCTTCCATACCGGCTGGGGCGTGCGCACACTCGCCGCCAATCAGTCGCGCTTCAACCCGATGGCGTATCACAACGGCTCGGTCTGGCCGCACGACAACGCGCTTTGTGCGCGCGGCCTCGCGCGTTATGGCGACAAAGGCGCCGCGGTGCGGCTGCTGCAGGCGCTCTTTCAGGCAGCGGTCAATTTCGACATGCGCTTGCCCGAGCTTTTCTGCGGGTTCCCGCGCCGGCGCGGCGAGCCGCCGACGGCCTATCCCGTCGCGTGTCTGCCGCAAGCGTGGGCCGCCGGCGCGCCGTTCATGATGCTCGAGGCGTGTCTCGGCATGACGATCGACGCGGAGCGCCATGAAGTGCGGATCGAACAGCCGGCGCTGCCCGAGGGCATCGACTGGCTCGAGATCGGCGACTTGCGCGTCGGCGACAAGATGGTGTCGATCATGTTCAGCCGGGTCGGCGGCAAGGTCGTGGC
Organism: Trinickia sp.; assembly: GCA_035308085.1. GTDB lineage: Bacteria > Pseudomonadota > Gammaproteobacteria > Burkholderiales > Burkholderiaceae > Trinickia_A. The sequence goes on from DATGHJ010000644.1 coordinate 2,342, forward strand.
GTCGGCCGAGCAGGGCGACGTGCGGGTGGTGGCGTTGCTGTAGTTGCAACAGAAAAAGCCTCGGTCGGCGGCTCGCGATGGTCGAGTCGCCGGTTGAGCGGGCTCTTCAAATAAAGCAGCATCACCACGAACTGGATGCAGGTTTTTTCGATACCTGAAATTGTCTAGTAGCCTTTGTGGGCATAGCTCTTGCCGCATGGGGCAAATTCGCTAGAATCCCGATCCTTTGGGAGTCGAGATGGCGAAAAGTGAGCCGCGACACGGGATTCCCGTGGAACTGAACGATGCGCTGTTCGACGAATTCGTCTTGCCTCATCTCACGCGTGGGCGTCGCGGGCCGGTGCCCAGATTGCCCTTGTACAAGATCTTCAACTACATCCTCAAGATGCTCTATCTGGGATGCCAGGTCGAATCCCTTCGGAGATCCGCTAAAATCATCGCGAGTGCCTTCATTTCCGGCCTCGTTCATCTATTTGCACTGCCCATCAGCTGCACCATGCCGGACCCAATCGAAATCGGCAACCAGTTGATGGCTTTCCTTTACAGAAGAAAAAAATTGCGGGCGCAGAGCAGAAACGCTCTTTATTAATTTCGCATGACTAAAGTTAATGAAAAACAGATGCAAGACTCCGAGCTCGGATGAGTCGACGGCCTCCAGGCCTAGTTCAACATCGTCCTGACGCTCGGTTCTTCTGCACCGGACAACTTGGCGAGTGTTGCGGCGAGTTTTGCGAGGCTCGACGGCGGCAACGCGAAAGCCGTCCAGCCGACCCCGAGGTGGCGCAGCGACAGCACGACACCATCGAATTGCGCAGGAACGTCCACCCGCCAGCACGGATCGAATTCCATCGGGTATTCGCTGGCGGGCGGGGCCGCCGGATGGGCAGGCTGCATGGAAGCGCGGATTCTGGCGAGCTGGGCGATCATCGTTTCGACATCGACCACACCGAGTACGGACGATTCGCCGGCAATGGTGAACCTCACTACGGGTGTGCCGGTTTCATTGGTAACGTGCAATTGCAGCGCGTGATGCATGAACATCTCTCCTTCACCCGATTGTGGAAACATCGTGCTAACAGACGAGGCACTTTCAGATTAGCGGAGATTAGGCGATCGCGAATTTCCACGTGATTACGGTGCATTAAAATTCGATGAATGTGCGCGCGGATAGGAGGAATAGCTGTCAAAACTAACCATACCTTTCCTGACAATACCTTCCGAACGTTGTGCCAATGAACGCGAATGTGCACAGCGGGTTCAGTGGTGCATTTGTGAACAATGAATTGGCGAGGGGAAAAATGGCCCTCCGATGGAGGGCCTGGCGACGGCGTCGCCATCGCCCTTGAGCAGTGCTCGGTCGACAGCAGACTCAGAACTTGTGCCGGATGCCGAAGCTGACCATGTCCTGACTGCTCGTGCCCGCAACGCCATAGGAACCAATTGAAGCTTCGGCACTCGAAACCGTGCCATCGGCATTCAACTGCGAACCGCTATGCCGTCCGAGGTCGACGACCAGTCCGTGCGCACGTCTGCCGTGGTGCCGGCGTTGTCGGCAACGAAGTAGCCGGCCGCGATGGACAGCGGACCGTTGTTATAGGCCGCCGCGGCCGACCACGTCTGCCCCGACCCGGTTTGCCCCGCTACGCCGCCGAATGCATACATCGCCTCGACCTGCAGCCCCGCGAAGCTCGGCGATACGTATTTCACCGCGTAACGAGGATGCCATACAGTGTGATGCTGCTTTGTGCTC
>DATGHJ010000645.1:0-4150 GCA_035308085.1 Trinickia sp.
GACGAAACCGGCGATTGCCAATTGTTCACGACGCGCCTCGCCGCGCTCGCCGAGCAACTCGGCGTCAAGTTCCGCTTTAACACGCCGATCGACGCGCTCGCGATGTCCGGCGACCGGATCGCCGGCGTGCGGTGCGGCGCCGAAATGGTCCGCGCCGACGCCTACGTCGTCGCACTCGGCTCGTATTCGACCCAGTTCCTGTCGGGCATCGTCAAGATTCCGGTCTACCCGTTGAAGGGCTATTCGATCACGGCGCCGATCGTGGACGCGTCCGCGGCGCCGGTGTCGACGGTGCTCGACGAAACGTACAAGATCGCGATCACGCGCTTTGACGATCGGATTCGCGTCGGCGGCATGGCGGAGATCGTCGGCTTTGACAAGACGCTGCGCCAGGGGCGCCGCGAGACGCTCGAAATGTGCGTGAACGACCTGTTCCCGGGCGGCGGCGACACGACGAAGGCCACGTTCTGGACCGGCCTGCGTCCGATGACGCCGGACGGCACGCCGATCGTCGGCCGCACGCCGGTGTCGAACCTGTTCATGAACACGGGCCACGGCACGCTCGGCTGGACGATGTCCTGCGGCTCGGGCCAACTGCTCGCCGACTTGATCTCAGGCAAGCAGCCCGCGATTCAATCGGGCGATCTGTCGGTGCATCGCTATCTCGGCGACACTGGCGGTACCGGCCGTCCGGCTTACGCTTGAGACGGCTTTGACCAGCGAATTTCGCTACGACAAGGCTGCTGGCTAGATGGCATCAATACACAAAGGGCGCCTGATCCGACGATCAGGCGCCCTTTGCCATGGGCTCGCTACGTGACGCCTTCCATCAGAACTGGTCCTCAGTCAGCGCAAGCACGCCTTCCCCGCCCTTCGCGCTGACGATCGACGCTTCGAACGCCCCCGCCTGCGGCAACACATGCTCGGCATAGAAGCGCGCGGTGGCAATCTTCGCGCTATAGAACGACGGGTCGCTCGCCTCGTTGGCTGCGGCCGCCAGGAGTGCGCGCGCCATCTGCCAGCCGCACAGCACGACGCCTGCGAGCTTCAGATACGGCACGCTGCCGGCAAAGACCGCATTCGGATCGCTCTTCGCGTTGGCGAGCACGTAGTCGACGGCCGCACCAAGCGCACGATGCCCGTTCGCGAGCTGCTCGCGCATCGATGCGAATGCCGCGCCTTGCTGAGCCGCGAGCGCTTCCACGGTCTGCGCGACCTCCGCGAGCAGCTTCTTCGCGACCGCACCGCCGTCGCGCAGCGTCTTGCGGCCGATCAGATCGTTGGCCTGAATCGCGGTCGTGCCTTCGTAGATCGTCAGGATGCGTGCGTCGCGATAGAACTGCGCCGCGCCGGTCTCTTCGATAAAGCCCATCCCGCCGTGCACCTGCACACCTAGACTCGCGACATCGATCGACATCTCCGTGCTCCAGCCCTTCACGACCGGCACCAGGTATTCGTAGATCGCCTGATGCTCGGCCCGCACCGCTTCGTCGGCGTGGCGATGCGCGATATCACAATGCGCGGCGGCCACATAGGCGAGCGCGCGAGCGCCTTCGGTCAGCGCACGCATCGTCGCCAACATGCGGCGCACGTCGGGATGATGGATGATCGTGACCGATTGCTTAGCCGTGCCGTCGACCGGTCGGCTCTGCACGCGCTCCTTCGCGTAGGCGACAGCCTTCTGGTACGCGCGGTCGGCGACGGCGATGCCCTGCATGCCGACCCCGAAGCGCGCCGCGTTCATCATGATGAACATGTACTCGAGGCCGCGATTTTCCTCGCCGACGAGATAGCCGATCGCGCCGCCGTGGTCGCCGAATTGCAGGACCGCGGTCGGGCTCGCCTTGATGCCGAGCTTGTGTTCGATCGACACGCAGTGCACGTCGTTGCGCGCGCCGAGCGTGTCGTCGTCGTTGATCATGAACTTCGGCACGATGAAGAGCGAAATGCCCTTCACGCCCTCGGGCGCGTCCGGCAGGCGCGCGAGCACGAGGTGGACGATGTTGTCCACCATGTCGTGCTCGCCCCACGTGATGAAGATTTTCGTGCCGAAGACGCGGTACGTGCCGTCGCCTTGCGGTTCGGCGCGCGTGCGCACCAACGCGAGATCGGAACCGGCCTGCGGTTCCGTGAGGTTCATCGTGCCGGTCCACTCGCCGGAGATCAGCTTCGGTACGTAGCGCTGCTTTTGTTCTTCGGTGCCGGCGGTCAACAGCGCTTCGATCGCGCCGTCGGTCAGAAGCGGACACAGCGCGAACGACAAGTTCGACGCGTTAAGCATCTCGACGCAGGGCGTCCCGATCAGCTTCGGCAAGCCCTGCCCCTCATATTCCGCCGGGTGCTGCACGCCCTGCCAGCCGCCCTCGGCGAACTGCCGGAACGCTTCCTTGAAGCCGGGTGACGCCGTCACCACGCCGTCTTTCCAGCTGCTCGGGTTGCGGTCGCCTTCGACGTTCAGCGGCGCCAGCACCTCGCCGCACAGCTTCGCGGCTTCGTCCAGCACGGCTTGAGCCGTCTCCGTGGTGGCGTCCTCGAAACCCGGCAACGCTGCGACGTCATCGAGGCCCGCCAGTTCCTTCATCACGAACAGCATGTCCTTGATAGGCGCGGTGTAGCTCATTGTGTCCTCCAGTGGATAGCCTTGCATGGGACCCGAGTAAGCGCTGAAGCGCTAACTCGGGTCGACGTAAAAAAGGGGCGCGTACTGCGCCCCTTCGCTTATTTTTAGTGTTGCCGGACGCCGCCGGATGCGGCTTCGACTGAGATCAGCCGAGTGCGCTGACGAGTTCGGGCACGAGCGTGAACAGATCGCCAACGAGGCCGTAATCGGCGACGCTGAAGATCGGCGCTTCCGGGTCCTTGTTGATCGCGACGATCACCTTCGAGTCCTTCATGCCGGCCAGGTGCTGGATTGCGCCCGAAATGCCGACCGCCACGTACAGCTGCGGCGCGACGATCTTGCCCGTCTGCCCCACTTGGTAGTCGTTCGGCACATAGCCCGCGTCGACCGCCGCGCGCGACGCGCCCAGCGCCGCGTTCAGCTTGTCCGCCAGCGGCTCGAGCACTTTCGTGTAGTTCTCGCCGCTGCCCAAGCCCCGGCCGCCCGATACGATGATCGTCGCGCTCGTCAGCTCCGGACGGTCGAGCTTCGTCACCTCGCGGTTCACGAACTGCGAAATGCCGGCGTCGGCCGCGGCTTCGATCTTCTCAACCGCGGCGCTGCCGCCTTCGGCTGCGACAGCGTCGAAGCCCGTCGCACGCACCGTGATCACTTTGATCGGATCGCTCGATTGCACCGTCGCGATCGCGTTGCCCGCGTAGATCGGGCGCTCGAACGTGTCCGCGGAATCGACTGCGGTGATTTCGCTGATCTGTGCCACGTCGAGCTTCGCCGCCACGCGCGGCGCGATGTTCTTGCCGTAGGCCGTGGCCGGGGCGAGGATGTGCGAGTAGTTCTTCGCGATGTTCAGTACCGTCGCCTCGACGTTTTCCGCCAGGCCCTCGGCCAGCTGCGGCGCGTCGGCGAGCAGCACCTTGCTGACACCCGCGATCTTCGAAGCAGCGTCCGCCGCGGCTTGCGCGTGGTGGCCCGCCACCAGCAGGTGAATGTCTCCGCCAATCTTCTGTGCGGCCGCGACCGTGTTCAGCGTCGCGCCCTTGATCGACGCGTTGTCATGCTCGGCAATAACCAGAATCGTCATCTCTATCGTCTCCGCGTCGTCTCTTACAGCACCTTGGCTTCGGTCTTCAGCTTCTCGACCAGCGTCTTCACGTCCGGCACCATCACGCCGGCGCTGCGCTTCGGAGGCTCCGTGACTTTCAGCGTCTTCAGGCGCGGCGCGACATTCACGCCAAGGTCTTCAGGCTTCAACGTTTCCAGCGGCTTCTTCTTCGCCTTCATGATGTTCGGCAGCGTCACGTAGCGCGGCTCGTTCAGGCGCAGGTCGGTGGTGACCACCGCGGGCAGCTTCAACGACAGCGTTTCGGCGCCGCCGTCCACTTCGCGCGTCACGGTGGCTTTGCCGTCGGCCACCACAACCTTCGAAGCAAACGTCGCTTGCGGCAGGTTCGCCAGCGCGGCGAGCATCTGGCCGGTCTGGTTGCTGTCGTCGTCGATCGCTTGCTTGCCGAGAATCACCAGTTGCGGCTG
>DATGHJ010000646.1:0-4178 GCA_035308085.1 Trinickia sp.
TTCGCGGCCCCCATCGACGAGCGTCCACAAATACGCCGCTTTCACATCGGAGCGAGCGTCCGGCATCGCGATCGCACGCGAGAGATCCTGGAGCGCCCATTGCGGACGATCGATCTGCCGATAGTATTCGGCGCGAATGCCGAGAAACTCCGGACGTTGCTGCGCAGCGTCCAATTGCTTGGGCGTGAGGCGCGCGAGCAGGGCGCCGACGCGCTCGAGCTGGCGCGACTCCATGTAGTAGTAGATGGCGTCGCGCAACGACTGCACGTCCTGGTAGCGGTCGTATTTCAATTCCGCCGTGCGTCCGGCGTCGATCGGATAGGGATCGTAGAAATAGACCATCGCGGCAAGGTCTTCGGGCGTGGCTTGACCGCCCTCGAGCAAATGTTTGTATGCCGCGTTTGCTGACGCATCGTCTTGCAGCAGCCGCGCGAGCTGGCTGTAGGTGCGCCAGTAGAGCGCGTCGTGGTCGCTTGCGGCGTGCTCGGCGATCTTCAGCGCGGCGAACGCGCCTGCGTAGTCGTTCTGCTGGTAGAGCAGGTTGGCGGCTCGCAACGCGTAGACGGTGTTGCCCGGGTCGAGCTTCTGCAGCTTGCGGTAGGTGTCGAGCGCCTGCGCATCCTGTCCGGCGCGCTCGGCAACCGTCGCGTAGCGCTCATTCATGGCGGCCGCTTCGCCATCGTTGGCGCGCGTTCGCAGGAACGCGAGGGCGTCCTGCGGCCGTCCGAGCCGCTCGTAGGCCGCGACCACTTGATCGGCGAGCTTCAAATCGGAGGGCGCGGCGTTCGACGCGTGCATGAGCGCGAGCACGTAGGACTCGTCATCGTGGAGCATCGGCGCGAGGCGCAGCACGTTCTGCCAGCCTGCCGGATCATTCGACAGGTTCGCATATGCGAGCCACGCCTTGAGCGAAAGCGCCGGTTCGTTGTGCCACTCGGCGACCTGTGCGAGCCGTTTTTGCCAGTCGGCCGCTTGCGGGTGGCGTGCCGCCTGCTCGGAGGCCACTTTCTCGGCGTTGGCGAGGTCGTTCGATTCGACTAAGGACTGGAAGACGAGCGCGGCGACGTCGTCTTTCGAGGCGCCATCGGGTGCGCGCGCGGCGTTCGGCGCGGCGGCTTGCGTGCTGACGCGCAGGATTCGCACGTCGCCCCAGTGCGGCGATGCGGCATCGGGCGCGGAGCCGTCCATGTACTTGGCCCAAGCCGGACGATAGGAGGCGGTGCGCAACCCGGTGTCATCAGCGTCGCGAGCGCCCGTCGTATACGGCATCAGCGCTCGCGCGTAGCGATCGACGAGATCGGGGCGGCCCGTCGCGCGCGCCAGATGCAGCATCACGATCAGCGTGGCGCGATCGCTGGCGAGATTTCCGGCGTTCGCTTGCGCGGCGGCAAGCGCCTCGTCGAGCAGGTTGCCCGCTTCCAGCGCATGCACGCCTGCCAGGAATTCACGGCGCGTGTCGTCGTGGGTCGGGGCGGAGCGCTGCGCGTCGAAGAAACGCTCGGCCGCGACGCGGTATTGACCGTTCGCGAGCGCGATCCGGCCCGCTGCGTCCTGCCAGTGCGAGCGCGAAGCGGCGTCTTGTCGGGCGAGCCGCTGGTAGCACGTCACCGCGACATCCGGCGCGCCGACGGCGAGTGCATCCGCCGACAACACGCGCAACGTGTCCGCGCCCCACTGCTGCTTCATCGCCGCGGCCAGTGCGTTGCGGACCTGGATCAGCCCCGCCTCGCGCGCGGGCGTCCCCTCGGGGCTCGCGAACGTGCGCTGTTCGGCGACCTTCAAGCGGATCAGCGTCGCCTTCGCGCGCAGCGTTTCGTCATCGAGCGCATTCATGCGCGCGGCGATCCGCTCGGCGTCGTCGTATCGGCCAAGGCGCAGGTATTGCGTCGCGAGCGCCGTCAAATACTCGGTGTTGTTCGGTTGCGTGCGCAACCAGGCTTGGAGATACGCGACCGTCAGCTCGCTGGGCGCCGAGGTCTCGACGATGTGCTCGCGCACGCCGCCCGCCGAGTAGGTGCCCGCGAGCGCGAGCACGATGGCGGCGGTCATGCTCGTCAGCACGAGCGGCGTGGCGATGCGCGGGCGCTCAGCTGCCACAGTCGATCTCCAGCGGGCGATACGTGACTTGCTGGCCGGCCACGCCGGGGATGTCGACATGCAGCATCGCGCCGTTGCGAGTGGCGGCGACGCGCGCGCCGTTCATCGACACGCGGCACGTGGACGCGTTCGCGAGCTCGACGAACGGCTTGTAATAGCCGCCGAATTCGAAGCGCAGGCCAGATGCCGTGCGCTGGAAGTTGCGCACGAAACCGTTGGCTTGCGCGATGTAGGGCAGGGTGCCGGGCGCGGCCTTCGCGCCGAGCGTGAAGCGTGCGGCGCCGCCGTCGATGTGGATATAGGTGCCGTCGGGACCGTGCGAGTAGCCGGTCACGCCGGTCGAGTCGTGCGCGGCGTCGATGAGCGGAGTGTCGTCTTTCGGCCAGTGCAGTTCGCGCACTTCGCCGTTGCCGCGCACGAGCCAGGCATCGCCTTCGCGCGCTACCGCGAACGAGTGCCAGTCGAGCACCTTGCGCAGATAGTCGGTCACGTGCACAGGCAGCACAGGCTGCGCGAGCACGCTATCGAAGATCTGCGTGAGTGCGCGCAGAGACGCGACCTTCGTGCCGCTATACATGTGGTAGTAGACATCGATCGGCTTGAAGCGCAGCGGATGGTCGGTCATGTCGAACGTTTCGAGCACGCGCGTAAAACCGTAGAACGGTCCCTGCCAATCGCTCGTGTAGACGTTTTCGTCCTGGTTCGGCGCATAGACCTGATAGGCGCCGGGGCCCTTGTCGACGCCGATCGGCGCGATGTTCGTCCAACTGTCGGCGGCGCGCGTGATGATCGTGTCGCCGCCGTTGACGTTCAGCACGCCAGCCTCATACGTCTTTTTCACGACCACCGCGGGCGGCATGCAGTCACCCGACCATTGCAGCACGACGGTGCGCTTGCCGGCGGGCGCGAGGCGCGTGTCGATGTAGTGGACCGACCCGGAGATCTCGCGATCGAGGTTGAACTTGTAGCCCGGAATGTTCAGCGAAAACGCCGCGTCGCCGCCGCCGCGGTCCTTCTGCAAGCCGGTCTTGCCGTCCACCTCTTCCCAGTTGAACGGGTGCGAATAGGTGTGCGTGCCGATCTCGACATACGGGAGCGCGAAGATCTTGCGCGCGATTTCCTCGAGGCGTGGCGAGATCCTCGGGTAGAGGCCGGTTGGGCCAACTTCGCCTTCGATCACCGAAAGCGTCATCGGCACAGGGTAGCGCGTGAAGATCTGCTCGTAGAGCGCTTCGCCCGAATAGTCGGGGCCGGGGAACTCGCTGCGCGACGCGAAGCCGTCGCCGTCGACGTGCGTCATGAAAAGACGCCGGCCGTTCTCCGTCGTCACGTTCGGCGCGGGCAGATCGGGCAGGCGCAGCGCGGCGCGCAGGAATGCGATCGGCTGGATGGCCCAGCGCTCCTGCTCGATTCCGTCGAGCGACACGACCGTGTACTGGTTCAGCGCGAAGCCGCCCCAGCGCGTGAGACCGACGACGTCCACCGCCTTGTCTTTCGAGGTGATGCGCAAGAGCGATTGCCCGTCGGCGCCGATCTGGATGTTCGGCAGGTCGCGCGGATCGGGGCGCGGCATGATCTCGAAGCCCACCATCGGGTCGCGCTTGGCGACCGTCAACGGTGCATTCAATATGCCGGAGACGGTATGCAAACCGATCGCCGAATCGTTGTCGGCAACGTTGAAGCCGAACTGCCCGAGAAACGCGACCGGCAACTGGTCGGCCATGCGTGCGCCGATCCAGCGTCGCCAAGCGAGCGGGTCAGGCACGGCGTTGCGCTGAATCCATGCGACGACGCCCGCGTAGCGGTCGGGCGTCACGCGCGCGGGAAGCGGCTGGCCGAAGTCGGCGTATTCGACGTCGTAGCCGAGATAGTTGAGCGGCGTGGCGAGCGCGCGCACGCCGAGGCTCAGATCGAGTGGCTCGCTCGGATCGCGGTCCTGAATGACGAGCACCTTGCGCGGCATCGCCTCGATGCGGCCGATGCCGACGAGATCGCGCGCAGGGTCGGTGACGTAGGGTTCCACGCCGGTCGCCGCAACCTGCGCGGCGAGCGCGCGCGCACACGTGCGCGACGCGTTCTCG
>DATGHJ010000647.1:0-2351 GCA_035308085.1 Trinickia sp.
GCCTTTGATCCGGCCTTCACGACTCGCGTCTCATTCCGCGCCAACGCACTCGTCCGGTATCGCTTCTTAAATTCCGCTTTAGAAAGTCGATGCAATTCGTTTAAGCGCGCCAATAGAATTCGCATCGCGTTCTTTAAAACTTATAAAACTATTTTCATATTCACACCATCAATCCGCTATCCGCGGTTGACTATCCTACTCATCAACCGATCCACGAAACGCTCACTCCCCTCCTGATTCGTGCCTCGGTCCTTAAATTCGAAATTGTGAGGATAGCTAACATGAAATTCACGATGATCGCCATTTCCCTCGTTGGCGCCACCGCAACCGCTTCGGCATTCGCTCAATCGGCTCCGGCCACGCAGCAACAGCAAACGTATTCGACCGCGCAAGTGGCTTCGGCCAATGTGCCGTCCGCCGTCTCGCCCGGCCAATGGACGCCGCCGTATGGCCAGCCGGTGCAGGAAAAAACGCGCGCGCAGGTCTATCAGGAGCTGGTTCAAGCGGAGCAGGACGGCCAGCTCAACTACCTGAACTCGTTGTTGTACTCGCACTGAGCGCCGCCGCTTCTGCCGCGTTCTCGCGCGCTTGACAGGCTCGCGACGAGCCTCGCGGTGGCGGCACGACCCGCCGCCCCGCTTCTCCTCACTTTCATAGCGTTTCGAATCCGATGAAATGGCGTAACTGGATCAAACGTGCCGCGTTGCACGCGGCGGCGGCCACGGCAGTTGGCGTGCTGCTCGCCGGTTGCGCGGGCACGCCCACGAATACCGCGAACGGCTGCGTCGGCCCGCCCGACTTTTGCATTCCTTATTTCGGCTCATGATGCAACAAGCACGCTTATCTAAGCGTGCTTGTTGCATTTCTCGCGCGAGCCGTATCCCCCGCCGCGACGAATCATGATTTACCGTGCCGACGTGCTGATCTGATAGCCGTAACGGCTCACCGTTTCGATGCGGACTTCGGGCAGGTGCTGCCCCAGCTTGCGGCGCAGCCGCGAGACGACGAGATTGACGCTCGACGGATCGACATCCTCGGTCTCCGGCCACGCATAGCGGATCAACTGGTCGCGCGGCACCGGCGCGTTGAACTGGCGCATCAGGCATTCGAGCAGCAAGTACTCGCGCCGCGTCACCGCGAGCCGCCGGCCGCCGTCAACGAGCTCTCGCGTCAACGCATCGAGCTGCAACTCGGACGCCCCCGGCTGGTCCTGCGTTGCGCGCGCCTGCGCGGTGCGATGCAGTGCCTGCATCCGCTCGTGCAGTTCGATGAACGAGTAAGGCTGGCAAAAGCAAGCGTCCGCGCCCGCGCGCAGCACACGCGTGCGCTCCTGTGCGGCCGCCGGACCGAGCACGACGACGATCGCGGCGCCCCCCGCCGAGCCCGACAACTCCGGCAGCACCCCAAGCAGCGCGGCATAGGCGGCGGGCTCGAGCGTCATCGCGACGATCGCGTCGAACGACTCCTGCCCTGCGAGGAAGATGCCGTCGCGCATGTCGTCGGCACGTTGCAGGCTGTGCGCGCTTTCCTGCAGCGCCTTGAAGAGCCACGCGGATTCGGGATGCGGGGGAGCAATGAAGAGAACGCGCATTCAATGGCACCTGCTGCTGTCTGACATGCTTTACCTTCTTTATCAAGCGAGCGTGCGCGACCAGCACTCGATGGTCACGCGAGTGCCGGGCCTCGCGTCGTCGATTCGCATCGTGAAGTCGTGCACGCGAATCACGGCCGATACGATGCTGAGCCCAAGGCCCGAACCCTTCAGATGACGCGTGCGCTCGCCGCGATAAAAGCGCTGCAGCACGGCTTCGCGCTCGTCCGGCGCAATACCCGCACCGTTATCGACGACCTCGACGCGCGGTCCCGCATGCGTTTGCCTGAGCTCCATGGCTACCGTGCCGCCGTCCGGCGTGAACTTGATCGCGTTGTCGACCAGGTTGCTGAACATCTCGAAGAGCAACGCGCGGTCGCCGTGAATCGATTCGGTGGGCTCCGTGCTCACCGCAAACTGAATGCCGCGGTTTTCCGCGAGCGGCTCATACAGTTCGCCGACTTCGCGCACGAGCGCATCGAGCTCGACTTCGCCGAAGCCGCCGCGCCGCTGCAGCGTGCCGATCTCGGAGATGCGCAGCATCGCGCGAAAGCGATCGAGCAGCGCATCGGTTTCGGTGCGCGCGCGCTCGACGAGCACGTCGATAGATTCGTCATCGAGCCGATCGGTACGCTCCGCAATGCGTGCGAGCAGCGTGCGCACGTGGGCGAGCGGCGTGCGCAAGTCATGCGCGATGCCGTCGCACGCGCCCTTCACTTCGTTCATGAGCCGCTCGACTTCCTCGAGCATGTGATTGACG
>DATGHJ010000648.1:0-3253 GCA_035308085.1 Trinickia sp.
GGGCACGACCGCCGACAGCGGCGCGGGCGCGGGAGCTCCCGAAGGCGACGTGATCGACGCCGAATTCAAGGAGCATTAAGCGCCGGATGGCTGAGAGCAACCCGCACGACGAGTACGACTCGCTTTCGGGCGCGCCGATGCCGGGCATCGACGACGCGCCCGAAAGCGATGCGTTGCGCGACGAGCTCGACCGGTCGCGCAAGCAGACGGAAGAACAGCGCGCGCTGTACGTGCGCGCGCTGGCCGATTTTGAGAACTATCGGCGGCGCATGGAGCGCGACCAGCGCGCGCTATCGGATCTCGGACGGCGCGAGCTCATCAAACGCTTGTTGCCCGTGATCGACAACTTGCAGCGCGCAGCGCAATATCGGGGCCGCGGCACGCCCGCCGACCAAATCGTCGACGGCCTGCTGGCCACCGTCAAACAGTTCGAGTCGATTCTCGAGGCCGAAAACGTCAAGACCATCGAGACGATCGGCAAACCGTTCGATCCCGCCGTGTCCGAAGCCGTGGGCACCGCACGCGATGGATCCGTCCCCGACAACACCGTTTTGGACGAGGCGCGTCGCGGCTACATGATCGGCGAGGATGTGCTTCGCCCGGCGCAAGTCATCGTGTCCAAGCACGACGAAGGCTGATGCCGGGCTGCGCGGGCAAGGGGGTCTGGCCCCCGCGGGGACGCGGCGGATTCGGGTCAGACGTACCTCCCGCCGCTCGGCTTCGGCGGCTCTCGCCGCCTCAGACGCCCCGCTTTGGGCCAGCCCCCTCGCCCGCGCAGCGGCACCCCCTTCGTTCGAGCTAAATAGGGCAGATGTCCGTACAATACAAGGATTATTACAAGATCCTGGGCGTGCCGAAATCGGCCAACGCCAAAGAGATCAAATCTGCGTATCGCAAGCTCGCTCGCGAATGGCATCCCGACGTCAACCCGACCCGCAAGAAACAAGCTGAAGAGAAGTTCAAAGACATCTCGGAGGCTTATGAAGTGCTGGGCGACGCTGCAAAGCGCAAGACGTACGACACGCTCGGCTCGGACTGGCAGCAACGGGTGCGCTCGTCTCCCGGTGCGCAGTATGCGCGCGGTCCGAATGGGCCGGCGGGCGGCATCCATTTCGACGTCGACGATCTCGGCGATTCGGGCTTCTCCGAATTCTTCCAGGCGTTCTTCGGCGGTTTGGGCCGAACGGCCACGGGTGGCGGCGGCGGGCGCCGCGCGCGCGGGATGCGCGGTTCGGACGCCGAGTACGAATTGCCGCTGACGTTGCGCGACGCATACGCTCGCGCCGTACGATCGATTTCGCTCCAGACCGAGATGACGTGCCCGCGTTGTCATGGCACCGGCACGGTGGACGGCAAGCTCTGCCATCAGTGCCGCGGCGCCGGCACGATCCCGACGCAGAAGACGCTTGACGTCACCATTCCGGCCGGCGTGCGCGATGGGCAGCGCATCCGCTTGGCCGGCCAAGGCGGCCCGGGCGTCGGCGGCGCGCCCAACGGCGATCTGTATCTCATCTCTCGCATCGGCACAGATCCGATGTTCGAACGGCGCGGCGACGATCTGCACGTCGAACAGCCGGTGAGCGTCTACACGCTCGTGCTCGGCGGCGAGGTGACCGTGCCGACGATGACCGGCCAGATCGACGTGAAGGTGCCGAGCGCGTCGCAAAACGGCAGGGTGCTGCGTGTGCCCGGCAAGGGAATGCCGAAGCAAGGCGGTGGCGCAGGGGACCTGTACGTGCGCCTGAACGCGCAAGTGCCGACGATCTTGAGCGACCAGGAGCGCGACCTTTTCAAACAGCTTTCCGAATTGGCAAAGGCCCGCTGATGGATTCCGGCGCGGACACGCAAGAGCTCTACGCCATCACCGCGGTCGCGGCGCAGTTCGACGTCACGCCCGAGACGCTCGTTCGTTACGAACGCGCCGGCCTGCTCCGGCCGACCATCGTCAACGACGTCCGCTTCTATACCGTGGACGACATCGGGCGGCTGCAAAGCATCCGCCGCCTCACGACGATCTGCGGCGTGAACCTCGCGGGCGTCGACGTCGTATTGCGCTTGCTCGACGAGATCGAGGAGCTGCAGCGCCGGCTCTGACGCCCAGCCTCTCATTTGAAGCTCATCGTACTTGCGCGACACGCGGCCATGCGGCCGCGTTTTCAATTCGTCGCGCAACGTGCCACGAAATGGGACGAACCGGTTTTGGAGCGCGCGCGACGGTAACAATATACTAGGTTTTTTTGAGGCAACGGAGGGACATTGCTGTGAACGTCAAGATCGTTCTTGCGAACGCAGCCGGCGTCGTTGCGGCGCTGGTGATGTCGAGCGCCGCGCACGCGGCGCCAGACACGAATATGGGCAGCGACCGAAACCTGCGCTACGCGCGGGCGTACTTGGATCGCGCCGACGACATGCTCTCGCACGATCAAGCCGACTACGGCGGACATCGCGCGACGGCGATGAAGGACATCGACGAGGCGCGCGAAGACCTGACCGCTGCGCTTCGCTTCGACAAGAACCCCGACGATGCGGTGAAGCCGACGGATATTCGGCCTGAGGACACCGACATCGCAGCGATCGTGCGCGGCCAGCGCGCGAGCAACGAGAACGTCGAGGACGTGAAGACGATCGTCGAGCGTTCGATCGCGATGCTGCAAAGCGATGCGCACGACTACGGCGGCTTCCGCTACAAGGCAGTCGTCACCCTCGAGGCGGCACGCGATCAGCTCGGTGAAGCGATCGCGTTCCGCGAAGCGCACTCGGGCGAAAACCCCGCCACGGCGAGCGACGAGAATTTGCGCTTCACTCGCCTCTACCTCGAGCGGGCGGTCGACATGCTGCAGCACGATCAGCATGACTACGCCGGCCATCGCGTCAACGCGATCGCCGACATCCAAAGCGCACAAGCGAACCTGGCGGCCGCGCTCAAACTCGATGCCGTCCGCGAGGATAGCGTGCTCCCTGCGCACATGCGGCCGGAAGACGCCGATCTCGACAACTTCTTCACGCGCGGCGAGTTCTCGAGCGACCAGAACATTGCGTTCGCGCGTCGTTTCGTGGAGCGCGGGATCGATATGCTGCAGGCCGATCAGCACGACTACAACGGCCTCCGCGTGAAGGCCATCGCCGACCTGGAGCAAGCACGCCAGCAGCTGCTGCTCGCGCTGCAGGCCCGGTAACGCGGACCACTGGTTGACTGGGAGCGGCCGACAATGATGTAGCGGTCGACCTTCACGGTCGACCGCCGCGGCCTCGC
>DATGHJ010000649.1:0-6987 GCA_035308085.1 Trinickia sp.
TGATGAGGAAGATCCAGTGCCATGAGATCGCCTCGGCGAACCAGCCGCCAAGCGTCGGACCGACGATCGGCCCCACCTGCCCCGCAATCGAAACGAACGCGAGCGCCGACACGTACTGCTCGCTCGTCACGCTGCGCAGCACCGCGAGCCGCCCGATCGGCAGCAGCATCGAGCCGCCGATGCCCTGCAGCACGCGCGCCATCACGAGCTGGTTAAGCGAATGCGCGCTCGAGCAGCAGATCGAACCGAGCACGAAGATCAGGATGGCGGCGAAGTAGACGCGGCGCGTGCCGAAGCGGTCGGCGAGCCAGCCCGAGGCCGGCGTGAGGAGCGCCATCGTGAGCGTGTAGGCCACGACGATCGGCTGCATGGCCAGCGGCGATTCGTGCAGGCTCTGCGCGATGGAGGGCAGCGCGGTGTTGACGATCGTCGTGTCGAGGGCCTGCATGAAGAAGCCCGTGGCGACGATCCACAGTAGCGCGGTTTGTGAGGAATCCTTGTTCATGATGGACGTTTCTTTCAACAGCCTTAATGATATTGACAACCCGGTCAATCGGGAACCCCACTAACGGCGTTGACTGTCATCGGATTTGCCGATGACAATGACGCATGCTCAATCCCATCTGGCTCAAGACGTTCGCGACCGTTGCGGCCTGTCACAGCTTCACCGAGGCCGGGCGGCAGCTCGGCCTCACGCAGTCGAGCGTCAGCGAACATATTCGGCGGCTCGAACACAGCGTCGGCCGGCGGCTCTTCGTGCGCGACACCCATTCGCTCGCGATGACGCCCGACGGCGAAGCGATGCTCGCGCACGCTAGCGTGATCCTGCAGGCGATGGCGCGCGCCGAATCGCAGTTTCGCGGGCCGCGCCTGAAGGGCCGCGTGCGGCTCGGCTCCTCGGACGACGTCGCCCTAGGCCCCCTGCCCGCCGTGCTGGCGGCGTTTCGCAACGCGCATCCCGATGTCGAGCTCGAGATCACGATCGCGATGACGGGCAAGCTCTACGAGCTGCTCGATGCGGGCTCGATCGATTTGATGGTGGGCAAGCGGCGCGTGGGCGGCCGGCGCGGCGTGCCGCTCTTCGCATCGCGGCTGGAATGGCTCGCGAAAACGGGCACGCTCGTCGACCTCACGCAGCCGCTGCCGCTCATTCTCGTCGCCGAGCCGAGCGTCACGCGCGCCGTGGTGCTCGATGCGCTCGCGGAAAAAGGGGTGCGCTGGCAAGTGGTGTGCACGAGCAGCAGCTACGCGGGGTGTGTCGCCGCCGCGCGCGGCGGGCTCGGCGTGACGGTGCGCTCGCAATACCTCGCCGCGCGCGGTTTGACGCCGCCGGTGAACATCGCGAGCCTGCCGCCGCTGCCCGACGTCGAATTCATCTGCCTGGCGGCCAAGCGGCTCAGCCGTCCCGCGGGCACGTTGCTGCAGTTGCTGCAGGAGAGCGACCTGCGGGGGGATTGGGTGGGGGAGTAGCCGTCGCGAGCCACCGCCATATTGCGCGAGGCGAATGTCGGGCGGATCGCCGCGCCATTCATCAACCGCGAAATCCGGATACGCTATCGAAGTCGGCAGGCAGCCGGATCTCCGGTTGACCGGCCGCAATCAAAATCCAGCCCACCCCAGCCGAGCGTCCCCTATCCGCCGGAGACCCAGATGGAGCATGCGTACGCGCAACTCTTGCACTTGCTCGCCGAGCACGCAGGCTGGTCGCTGACCGTCGTCTTCCTCGCGGCGTTTCTCGAAGCGGTCGCCGTCGTCGGCACGTTCGTCCCCGGCAGCACGATCCTGTTCGTCGCCGGCGCGCTCGTGGGCACGGGTGCGCTGAACCTCGGCTGGCTCTTCGCCAGCGCCATCGCCGGCGCCGTTTGCGGCGACGGCATCAGCTATTGGATCGGTCATCGCTACCGGGACACCATCGCATGCCGTTGGCCGTTCAGCACGCATCCGGCCATCCTCGAAGGCGGCCGTCAATACTTCGCCAAGCACGGCGCCTTGAGCGTCGTCACCGCGCGCTTCTTCGCTCCGTTGCGGGCCATCGTGCCGGTCGTCGCGGGCATGCTCGGCATGACCCCGGTGCGCTTTTACACGATGAATGTGTTGTCGGCGCTGCTGTGGGCGCTCGCGCATATCCTGCCGGGCGTCGTGTTCGGCGCATCGATCGAACTCGCGGGCGCGGTGTCGTTCCGTCTCGTGACCGTCATCGCGATTCTCGCTGCCGCGCTGTGGGTCAGCGTGCAGGTGGTGCGCGTCGTGCTCGACCACGCGCGAAACTGGGCGAATTCATCGCGCGTCGCGCTGATGCATTGGGCGGGTCGACACGAAGGCAAGGCCGGCCGCGTCGTGCTGCGGATGTTCGACCCGGCCCGCCCCGTCATGGGCTCGCTCTTCGCGCTTACCGTGCTCGTCGTGCTGGCCGCCGCGATTTTCTTCAGCGTGTTCGCAGGCGTGGTGAGCGGCGCGCCGCTCGTGCAAGTCGATCTGTCCGCGTACCGCTATTTGCAGTCGATCCGTTCGCCGTGGGCCGATGCGTTCTTCTCCGTTCTCGCCACGCTCGGCACCGTGCCGACGCTCGCGATGCTCGTCGCGACCACCACGCTCTTGATGGCCTACGAACGCCGCTGGCGCACCCTCGCCTTCTGGCTGACCGCGGTCGTGTTCTCGCAGATGCTGATCATCGTGATCCAGTTGAGCGTGCTGCGCGTGGCGCCCGGGCACGCCGGCTCCGACATCTACACGTTCCCGAGCAATCACGTCGCCGCCACGGTCACGATCTACGGCTTTCTCGCCTTCCTGCTCACGCGCCGCGTCGGCCGCATCCAGGGCGTCGCGGTGGCCGCCGTCGCGACGGGCATCAGCGTCGCCGTCGCGTTCGCGGGTCTCTATCTGGGCCGTTTCGCGCTGTCGGATGCGCTCGGCGGCGCGGCGTTCGCGGTCGTCTGGGTGGCGATCGCGGGCTTATTCGGCGTCTGGAAACACCCCGATCCGCCACCGAGCCGGCAGCACATACCCGTCGTGTTCCTCGCGATGATCGGCTTGAGCGTCGGGTGGCAGGCGAGCAGCAGCGTGTTGGGCAACGCCGCGTCCGAAACGCCGCCGAGCGTGCCGATCGCCATCACCGAAGCGAAGTGGACCGACTCGGTCTGGAAGACCTTTCCGTGCTATCGCTCCGATATGGTCGGCGACCGGCGCGAGCCCATTACCGTCCAATGGGCGAGCGAGCCGTCGCAGCTCGCGGCGCAATTGGAGAGCCGGGGATGGATCGAAGGCACGCGTCTTACGACGCGCAGCCTGCTCTCGCTCGTCTCGCCCGACGTCTCGGCGATGTCTCTGCCGGTGCTGCCGAAGCTCAACAACGGCATACCGTCGACGCTCGTCTTCACACGCTCGCACGACATGCGCGACGAGCGCGACGTGCTGCGCTTCTGGCCGACCGGCTATGCGGTCGAACGGCACGACGGCAATCCGCCGGCGCCGATCTGGCTCGGCTCGCTCGTGCACGAGCGCTTGCTGCGGCCGTCGTGGCCGTTCAACATCTTGCGTCCCGACAAGCGCATGGAGCCTCTCATCGCCGAGTCCGGCCAGCCGTCGGGATGGCGCGAGCTCGAAGTATCGAAAGATACGGGCTGCAACGGCATGCCCGTCAATTTGTTATCGTCTGACCCACGGCAGGACGCTGCCGGGGCAAACAAGTAGTAACGGGAGTCGAAGCACATGCATCCCATTCCTCCTGCGATGATTGCAAGCTGGGGCGCCGGCGTCGTCTTTCTGAACGTGCTGCTGACGCGGCTCGGCGTCCCGATCCCGGCCGTGCCGGTACTGGTGCTGGCGGGCACAGCGATCGCGAGCCACACGCTTTCGTTCTGGCCCGTGCTGCTCGCCGCGGTGTTCGGCGCGCTCGCCGGCGACGGCGTATGGTTCGCCGCAGGCCGCCGCTACGGCGAGCGCGTGTTCGAGGCGCTCGTGCGGCTGTCTCCGTACATTGGGGTCACCGTGCGCGCGGCGCGCTCGATGTTCGAGCGCTTCGGCGTGTCGATCACGGCCGTGTCGAAATTCGTCCCAGGCCTCGCGTTCATTACCCCGCCGCTGATGGGCACGACGCGCGTCGATACGCGCATCTTTCTGGCTTGGGACGTGGTGAGCGCCACGACGTGGGCGGCGTTCTGGCTGCTCGGCGGCGTGCTGGTGCAAAAGCAATTGCACCTGTTGCATAGCATCGTCCGAGCCCATGGCGCCACGCTCATCGACCTGCTCGCCGCTGTCCTCGCGGGATACTTCGTGCTGCGCGTGATGCAACGCTGGCGCATGCGCCGGATGCTCGTGCGGATACGGCGCGCCGCACAAGCGATGGAGGCGCAGTGGGCGCACGCCGCGCCGTCGACCGTCGTGCTCGATGCGCGTCCCGAGCCGATTCGAAACGACGCGGCGCATCGCATTCCGCGTGCCACGCCGCTCGATCCGACTTGCGCGGACAAAGTGGATGAGGCGCTCGCCGCCGACGACGCAGTGGTCTACTGCGTCTGCCCGGATCACGCCACCGCCGACGAGATCGGCCGGAAGATGCGCGAGAAAGGCTTCACGCGCGTGCGCACCGTCAAGGGCGATCTCGATGCGTGGCGCCGCCGCGGCTATCCGATCGGCACGTCGTCACGCGTCGAGGCGGACCGCATCGAAACCTCGAACGCGCCGGATGCGCCGCTCGAGCACACGCCTCTCACCGTGCGATGCATCGCGCCCAAGCGGCCGCGCACTTGACGCGCACTTAAGCCGCGAGGCGGTCCAGACTTTCGCGCAATGCCTGATCGAGAATCGAAATCCCGCGATCGATTTCATCGTGCGACACGGTGAGCGGCGGCGCGATGCGCCAGACCGATCCGCGCTCGGGCCGCCGCCGAATGTTCATGCTCAGGCCCAATTCGAAGCACCGCTGCGTGGTGAGCGCGCCCAACGGGTGATGAGCAAGCCGCGATTCGCGGTCCTTCACGAGCTCGACGCCGAGCAACATGCCTTCGCCGCGCACGTCGCCGATTGCCTCGTAGCGCGCTTGCAATTCGAGCAAACGGTTGCGTAGATAAGCGCCGGTCGTGCGTGCGCGAGCGATCAGATCCTCTTTCACGATCGTATCGAGCACGGCAAGCCCGACACGGGCCGGAAGCGGATCGGACACGTGGCTCGTGTAATACGTGAAGCCCTTCTCGTGGACGTCTTCCTCGATCTTCTCGGTGGTGATCGTGGCGGCAAGCGGCAAACCGCCGCCCATCGTCTTCGACACGCTCATGATGTCCGGCACGACCCCGAAAAAGTCGGACGCTGTCCGGTGACCGATGCGCCCAAACGCGGTTTGCGCCTCGTCGAAGATGAGCAGCATGCCGCGCTCGTCGGCCGCGCGGCGCAGCGCCTCCATGTACGATTTGGGCGGCACCAGCACGCCGCCCGCGCTGATGATCGGCTCGACGATGATCGCGGCACCGCGCCCGGTCGTTGCCATGTCGAACATTTTGAGGCCCAGTTCCAGGCACGCGAGCGCCGATGCTTCGCCCGAAAGCCCCTTGATATACGGACGATATGCGTTCGGCTCGGGCATCACGAACACGCCCGGCGGCGGCACGCCGTAGCCCTTGCGGTCGCTCGCAAACGAAACACTGCTTGCGCCGCCCGTCACGCCATGCCACGAGCCGCCCACCGCGAGCACCTCGTAGCCGCCGGTGAACATCTTCGCCATGCGCAGCGCGACCTCGTTGCTTTCCGCCCCTGTGTTGACGAAGATCGATTTCTTCAACGGGCTCGTCATCCACTCGCTCGCAAGGCGCTCGGCCAGCTCGGCCACGACTTCGGGAATCATCCCGCTGAACAGGTGGAACGCCTCCTGCCCCGCGCGATTGACCGCCTCCACGATCGCCGGATGGTTGTGGCCGATCGTGGCGCACATCTGGCCCGAGGTAAAGTCGAGAATCTCGCGGCCGGTGTCGTCGACCACGATCGCGCCCCTGGCCGAGCGGAACAGATTCGGAAACGTGTCGCCGCCGTAGCGGACCAGGAATTCCTTTGCAGCGGCGCGAAGATCGTGTTTCATGAGCCCATGTCCTGTTGGAAAATGCATCGTCGATGCGGTTGCAACGACGTTATCAATCCCTGCGCCGCGGCGTCCAATGTTGAATTCGCATTCACGGCTCATGCGCCAAACGCATCGCGTGCTGCGTGTCTTGCATGACGCTTTACGCCAACCCTGTTTTCTTCACGGAGCCTCAGATGGACACCCGGTGGTTTCAGGACTTCCTCACGCTCGCCGAGGTGCGCAACTTCACCAAAGCCGCCGAGATACGCAATCTGTCGCAAGCCGCGTTCAGCCGGCGCATCCAGGGTCTCGAACAATGGCTCGGCGTGAAGCTCGTCGAGCGCAACGCGTTCCCCACGACCCTGACCGATGCCGGCGAGCGATTCCGCCAGACCGCCGCCGAGGTTACGGCCAAGCTCGCGGACGCCAAAGCGGAGCTCGGCGCGGCCAACACGCGCAATCACGTGCGCATCGCGTTGCCGTATGCGTTGGCGACGACACGGCTGCCCGCCTGGTGGAAGCGCTGGTCGAGCGGCCAGCCGCTGACCTGCAGCCTCGAACTCGGCAACGTGCACGACACGGTGTCGGCGTTGATGTCGGGCTCGGTCGATCTGCTGATCTGCTTCCAGCAGGCGCAGCATCCGATCCGTATCGACGAGGCGCGCTACGAACACGTGAAGTTGGGCACCGAGGTCGTGCGGCCCTATGCGGCGCGCGCGGAAGTCGAAAGCGGCCGCCTGCGAATGCCCGGCATGGAGGCGAAGCCGCTGCCGCTTCTCATGTATTCGCCGACCGTGTATTTCGCGCGCGTCGTCGACATCGCCATGGAGCAAGCGCCGGACAAAATCGCGGGCGTCCGCGTGTTCGAAGCGGAAATGTCCGACGTGCTCGGCGACTTGGCGTCGAGCGGTCTCGGCGTCGCCTGGCTCGCCGACAGC
>DATGHJ010000650.1:0-10422 GCA_035308085.1 Trinickia sp.
ACCTCGCTCAGCGCGACGCCGAGTGGATGGGCAAGCTGTACAACTTCCTGGGTCTCTCCGTCGGCATCAACCTGTCGCAGATGGACCACGCGTCGAAGCAGGCAGCCTACGCGTCAGACATCACCTACGGCACGAACAACGAATTCGGCTTTGATTACCTGCGCGACAACATGGTCTACGAGACCGACGCGCGCGTGCAGCGGCCGCTCAACTTCGCGATCGTCGACGAAGTGGACTCGATCCTGATCGACGAAGCGCGTACGCCGCTGATCATTTCGGGGCAAGCCGAGGACCACACCGAGCTCTACGTGCGCATGAACGCGCTTCCGCCGCTGCTCGAACGTCAGATCGGCGAAGAGAAGGCGGACGGCACGGGCGTCGAGAAGCCGGGCGACTACACGCTCGACGAAAAGGGTCGCCAGGTTTTCCTGACCGAATCGGGTCACGAAAAGGCGGAGCGCATGCTCTCCGAGTGGGGCCTGATTGGAGAGGGCGAAAGCCTCTACGCGCCGCAGAACATCACGCTGATGCACCACGTGTACGCCGCGCTGCGGGCACACACGCTGTTTTTCCGCGACCAGCACTATGTCGTGCAGAACAACGAAGTCATCATCGTCGACGAATTCACGGGTCGTCTGATGGTGGGCCGCCGGTGGTCGGATGGTCTGCACCAAGCGGTCGAGGCGAAGGAGCACGTGAAGATCCAGAGCGAAAACCAGACGCTCGCCTCGATCACGTTCCAGAACTACTTCCGCATGTACGCGAAGCTCTCGGGCATGACCGGCACGGCCGATACCGAAGCGTACGAATTCAACGAGATCTACGGGCTCGAGACGGTCGTCATCCCGACCAACCGGCCGCCCAAGCGGATCGACAAGCAAGACCAGATCTATAAGACCGCGAAGGAGCGCTATGACGCCGTGATTCGCGATATCCGCGAATGCTACGAGCGTGGCCAGCCGGTGCTGGTCGGCACGACGTCGATCGAAAACTCCGAGGTGCTGTCGCACCTGCTGACCAAGGCGGGCCTCACGCACGAAGTGCTGAATGCTAAGCAGCACGCGCGCGAAGCGGAGATCGTCGCCGAAGCAGGCCGTCCGCGGCGCATCACGATTGCAACCAACATGGCCGGCCGCGGTACCGACATCGTGCTCGGCGGCAACGCCGAAAAGCAGGCCGCGTTCATCGAAGCCGACGAAGCGATCCCCGCCGAGGAAAAAGCGAGCCGCATCCAGAAGCTGCACGACGAATGGCAGACGCTGCACGACCAGGTGAAGGCGGCCGGCGGCCTGCATATCATCGGCACCGAGCGTCACGAATCGCGCCGGATCGACAACCAGCTGCGCGGCCGTGCCGGCCGTCAGGGCGACCCGGGTTCGTCGCGCTTCTACTTGTCGCTCGAAGATCCGCTCCTGCGTATTTTCGCGGGCGACCGCGTGCGCGCGATCATGGACCGCCTCAAGATGCCGGAAGGCGAAGCGATCGAAGCGGGCATCGTCACGCGCTCGATCGAATCGGCGCAGCGCAAGGTCGAGGCGCGCAACTTCGATATTCGTAAGCAATTGCTCGAATACGACGATGTGTCGAACGATCAGCGCAAGGTGATCTATCAGCAGCGCAACGAATTGCTCGAAGCACACGATATCGCCGAAACGATCGGTGCGATGCGCCGGGCCGTGGTCGGCGATGTGGTTCACGAGTTCATCCCGGCGGGCAGCATCGAGGAGCAATGGCAGGCGCCGGAGCTCGAAGAAGTGCTGCGCAACGACTGGCAGCTCGATCTCGCGATTCAGGAAATGATCAACGAATCGCAATCGATCAGCGCCGACGAGATCCTCGAAGCCGTAGTCGCGGCCGCCGACGAGAGCTACGAGACGAAGGTCGCACTGGTGGGCCGCGAATCGTTCAGCGCATTCGAGCGCTCGATCATGCTGCAGACGCTCGACCGCTGCTGGCGCGAGCACCTCGCCGCGCTCGACCACTTGCGCCAGGGCATCCACCTGCGCGGCTATGCGCAGAAGAATCCGAAGCAGGAATACAAGCGCGAGGCGTTCGAGCTGTTTGAGGCGCTTCTCAACGTGGTGAAGACGGAGGTCACGCGCATCGTGATGAACGTCCAGATCCAGTCGCCGGAGCAACTGGAGCAGGCCGCCGAGCAGTACGAAGAGCAGGGCGGCCATCTGGAGAACGTCGAATTCCGCCACGCGGAGTTCGCCGAAGCGGGCGCTGCGGCAGCAGGCAGCGCGGTCGCGGCCGATGCCGCCACCGAGATGGTCAGCCAAGCCATGAGCCACGGCGCGCACGCGCCTGCCGGCGCCGCGCCGTCCACCGACGGCATGCCGAAAGTGGGCCGCAATGATCCCTGTCCGTGCGGTAGCGGCAAGAAGTACAAGCAGTGCCACGGCAGGCTTGCGTAACAGCGAAAACGGCGCGCATAATGCGCGCCGTTTCGTTTGTGCGCGGCTCTTTGCTTTCGCGCGAACGTTCGATCACGGATCGTGCGCGCAACGAGCGTCCGTGATTCCGTGGCGGTTCGGCTGTTCCGCGAATCGCCAGCCTCGACCAGTCGATGCCGGTTCTCTCCGCAATCGCGCCATGAGCCGGCATTTCACCGTCCGATAGGTCCCGACCATGGCTGTCAATTTCCCCTCGATCGCTCCCGAGCAACTGCATCCCGTCGCCGGCGTCACGCTCGGCTGGGCGGAAGCGAATATCCGCAAGCCGAATCGCAAGGATGTCCTCGTGATTTCCGTCGATGAAGGTGCGACCGTGGCAGGCGTATTCACGTCGAATCGCTTTTGCGCGGCGCCGGTGACGGTGTGCCGCGAGCATCTCGATCGCGTGCGCGCGGGCGGCAAAGGCATTCGCGCGCTCGTCGTGAACACCGGCAACGCAAACGCGGGCACGGGCGAGCCGGGCCTCGCGAACGCACGCGAAACCTGCGCGGAGCTCGCGCGACGGGCCGGCATCGCGCCGGAGCAAGTGCTGCCGTTTTCGACGGGCGTGATTCTCGAGCCGCTGCCGATCGACCGTCTGAAGGCCGGTCTGCCCGCCGCGCTCGAAAATCGCCGGGCCGCGCATTGGTACGACGCCGCGCAAGCGATCATGACGACCGATACGTTGCCTAAGGCCGCGTCGCGCCGAGTGACGATCGAGGGCCACACGGTCACGCTGACCGGCATCAGCAAGGGCGCCGGCATGATCAAGCCGAACATGGCGACGATGCTCGGCTTCCTCGCCTTCGACGCAGCCGTTTCGCAGCCGGTGCTCGACGCGCTCGTGAAGCACGTCGCCGACCGCTCGTTCAATTGCATCACGATCGACGGCGATACGTCGACGAACGATTCGTTCATTCTGATCGCGTCGGGCAAATCGAGCCTGCCGGCTGTGACGTCGACCGATTCCGCCGCTTACGCCGCGTTGCGCGACGCCGTGACGGAAGTCGCGCAGACGCTCGCTCAACTGATCGTGCGTGACGGCGAAGGCGCGACGAAGTTCATGACGGTGCAGGTCGAAGGCGGTTCGAACGTTCCCGAATGCCGCCAGATCGCCTACGCGATCGGCCACTCGCCGCTCGTGAAGACGGCCTTTTACGCATCGGACCCCAATCTCGGCCGCATTCTCGCGGCGATTGGTTACGCCGGCGTCACGGACCTGGACGTCGAGAAAATCGATCTCTACCTTGACGATGTGCTCGTCGCCAAGCACGGCGGCCGCAACCCCGACTACCGCGAAGAAGACGGCCAGCGCGTGATGAAGCAAAGCGAGATTACGATTCGCGTGCTGCTGGGCCGCGGCGATGCGCAGGCGACGATCTGGACTTGCGACTTGTCGCACGACTACGTGAGCATCAACGCCGACTACCGTTCCTGAATGATCGGGGGCGCAGGTCCGCTTGGGCCTGCGCCCTCGAACGCATGTCACCATGGATAAACTCGAACATTTTCTGACGCGCGCTGAAGCGCTGCTCGGACGCCTCGAAGCGATGCTGCCGCCGGCGGCGCCGAAGATCGACTGGTCGGCGGCGGTTGCCTTCCGCTGGCGCAAGCGTCAAGGGCGCGGCTACCTGCAGCCGGTGCCGGCCATTTCGGACATCACGCTCGACGATCTGCAGAACATTGATCGCCAGAAAGCGCTGATCGAACAGAACACGCGCCAGTTCGTGCACAAGCAGCCGTCGAACAACGTGCTGCTGACGGGCGCGCGCGGCACGGGCAAGTCGTCGCTGATCAAGGCGTGCCTGAACGCCTACGCGGCCGACGGCCTGCGCCTGATCGAAGTCGACAAGGACGATCTGCACGATCTCGGCGACATCGTCGATCTCATTTCGCAGCGTCCCGAGCGCTTCATCGTGTTCTGTGACGACCTCTCGTTCGAGGAAGGCGAATCGGGCTACAAGGCGCTGAAAGTCGCGCTCGACGGCTCGGTCGCCGCGCAGTCGGACAACGTGCTGATCTACGCCACGTCGAACCGCCGCCATCTGCTCCCCGAGTACATGAGCGAGAACGAGTCGTACAAGCACATGCCCGATGGCGAGATTCATCCGGGCGAAGTCGTTGAAGAAAAGATCTCGTTGTCCGAGCGCTTCGGCCTGTGGGTCAGCTTCTATCCGTTCAAGCAGGACGACTATCTGGGAATCGTCGCGCACTGGCTGCGGCATTTCGGCTGCGATGACGCCGAGATCGAACACGCGCGCGGCGATGCGCTCGTCTGGGCGCTGGAGCGTGGGTCGCGCTCGGGCCGCGTCGCATGGCAGTTCGCGCGCGACTGGTCGGGCCGGAAGGCGCAGGCATGACGGGCGACGCGAAGACTCGGGACGGCGCGGCGGCGCCGTCGCGTCCTGTGACCGAGGTCGCCGTCGGTGTGCTCGTGCAGCCGGACGGTCGCTACTTGCTTGCGCAGCGCCCGGCTGGCAAACCCTACGAAGGTTATTGGGAGTTTCCGGGCGGCAAGCTCGAACCGGGCGAAACGGTCGAAGCGGCGCTCGAGCGCGAATTGCACGAGGAGTTGGGCATCGTCGTCACCGAGTGCCACCGCTGGCACACGCTCGAACACGACTATCCGCATGCTTACGTCCGTCTCTATTTCTGCAAGGTGACGAGCTGGACCGGCGAGCCGCACGGCCGCGAAGGACAGGCATTCAGCTGGGAGCGGCTTCCCGCCGCCGTCGAGCCGCTGCTGCCGGCAACGATTCCGGTTCTGGAGTGGTTGGCTGCCGATTGATGCGGCCGGCTGATTTCGCTTCGTAAGGCGTCAGCGTGACGAAGCGAGCGTTCTCTTCTAGTTGAGGTCGCCGCGCGAGGTGTCGTCGGAAGGCGGTTCTTCGTCGGTGCCGCCGATCTTGTACTTCTCATTGGCCCAGGCGCCAAGATCGATTTGTTTGCAGCGTTCCGAGCAGAACGGGCGAAAGCGATTTTCCGGCACCCAGCGGACAGGTTTGCCGCAATTCGGGCATTTGACAACGGTGGTCATACGTTCAGGCGTTTTGTAGCGATTACAGGCTGCAGAGCGTGAGTTGGAACGGCACGTCGACATCGACGGCACGTGGCCGCAAGTTTCCGTCCTGCACGGTGAAGCGTACCCAGAGCATGTACTTGTTGGCGCTCGCTTCGGGGATCATCCGCAGTTCAGGCGACACGCGTACTTGCATCAATTGATAAGTCCGGCCGGACAACATTTGCTGATAGCTACCTTGCATCGCCATCACTTTCGATGCTTGGCCCGACTCGCGTGCGAGACGCAGCACGATTGTGGCGGCGTCGCGCAGCGGCAGCAGCGGCGTGATCCACTTGGCGATGTCTTCGCGGCGTTGATCGGGATGCAGTTGCTGCCAGGCGTAGTACGACGGTAAGTCGAATTTGCAGGTGCCGCCTGGAATGATCGCGCGGCTCCGGATGCTCGCGAGCCATTCGTTGTCGGCCAGATGCTGCCCGGTCTTGCCTTGCATTTGCGCAAGGCTCGCAAGCGTCTGCTCGATCTCGCCGAGCACCGCTTCGAGTGCGTTTTGTTCGATGCCGGGATTGCCGCGGAAGGGCGCGAGCGTTTGGCGTTGGCGTTCGAGCTCCTTCATCAGATCCGATTTCAGATCCGCACGCCCCGTGACTTCGGCGATTTCGAACAGCGTCGTGAGCGCGACGTGATGTTCCCGCGCATCGTCTTGAGTCAGGAAGAACGTAAAGCGCTCGAACAAATCTTCGAGGCGCAGCAGGGTGCGGATTCGTTCGTTGAACGGATACTCGTAAAGGATCAAGCGCGCTCGCCCCTGGTGGTGTCGATGAAGGAATTGCAGGACATTCTAATGCCGCAGGACTACCCCCGCAATCACACACTTTTTTTGCCGCCTTGCCGGCAAATGTTGAATCTGGCGCGACTGTTCAGAACATTTATCGGCGTATGCGGGCGTCGTCTTTAGACGATGCTAAGCGGAGGACGTTCCGGCCAGCGCGAGGTATTCGCGATGCAAGCGTTCCACTCGTGCTGCGAGTTCTTCGAGCGGCGCGTCTTCGTTGACGATCACGTCGTTGGCGGCGGCTAGGCGCGCTTCTCGCGTGGCTTGCTTGCCGATGATGGCGAGCACCTCTTCGCGCGCGAAGGCATTGCGGCGCATCACGCGCTCGATTTGCGTAGCGACGCTGCAATCGACGTTCAGCACGCGGTCGACGCGCGCTTTCCACGTGCCCGATTCGACGAGCAGCGGCACGACGATGATGAGATACGGTCCCGTTGCCGCGTTGCGCTCGCGCTCGGTTTCGGCGCGAATCAGCGGATGGGTGATCGCTTCGAGACGCGCTTTCGCCGTGCTGTCGCTGAAAATCAGCGCGCGCATTTTGGCGCGGTCGAGCGCTCCGTCGGCGGTAACGAACTCTGCGCCGAACTCCTTCGCGATCAGCGGCATCGCGGCGCCGTTCGGCGTGGTGATGCGGTGCGCGATGAGATCCGTGTCGACGATCGGCACGCCGTGTGCTGCGAACAGGTCGGCGACCGTTGTCTTGCCGCTGCCGATGCCGCCAGTCAGTCCCACAGCAAACATGGCTCAGCCTCCGAACGCGTGATAGAGCGGGGTGCCGAAAAAGAGTGTCACGGCGCCGCCTGCAGCAAGGAACGGACCGAAGGGCAGCGGCTCCTCGAAGCGCATGCGGCCGGTCAAGGTCGCCGCGATCCCGACGACGGCGCCCGTCACGGCCGCGATCAATACGACTTGCGGCAACGCAGTCCAGCCTAGCCATGCGCCGATCGCAGCGAGCAGCTTGAAGTCTCCGTAACCCATGCCCTCGACGCCGCGCACAAGCCTGAACAGCCAGTAGACGCACCACAGAAAGAGGTAGCCCGCGATTGCGCCGACGACCCCGGCGCGCAGGTTCGCAAAGGTATCGCAGAAGTTCACGATGAGTCCCGCCCACAAGAGCGGCAGAGTCATCGAATCGGGCAGCAGTCGGGTGTCGATGTCGATTGCGCTCATTGTGAGCAGCGCGGCGCAGAGGCCGAACGCGGCGAGCGCCGAGAACGACGGCCCGAACGACCACAGCGCGAGCGCAGCGAGCGCAGCACTCGCGAGCTCGATCAGCGGATAGCGGACGCTGACCGAAGTCTTGCATTGCGAACACCGTCCGCGCAGCAGCAGATAGCTGACGACGGGGATGTTTTCCCACGCACTCAACACGTGGCCGCAGTGCGGGCACGCACTGCGCGGCACGCACAGGTTGTAGCGCGAGGGCAGGCCGTCGTCCGCGGGCGGAACGCCCGTCGTGTCGCTGACTTCCGCGCGCCAAGCGCGTTCGAGCATGATCGGCAGACGGTGCGCGACGACGTTCAGAAAGCTGCCGATCACGAGGCCGAGCGCGATGGCGAAGGCGAACTGCACGCCGGTCGGCAACGCGCCGAACGCGGCGCTCAAGCCGGCAGCGTGGCGGGCAAGCGGATCGTTTAGGGAGAGATCGTACACAGGCTGAGTACCAGTCGAAACTTACGGTTGGATTGGGCTGGATGCTACACCACGTTGCCGAGTTGAATGATGGGGAGATAGAGCGCGACCACCAGCCCGCCAACCAGCACGCCGAGCACGATGATGATGAGCGGCTCGCACAGGCTTGCCAGCAGTCCGATCTTTTCGTCTACCTGACGGTCGGCGAGCGTGGCGACGTCGAGGAGCATCGCATCGAGCGCCCCCGATTCCTCGGCGACGGCGATCGGCTGCACGACTTGCTGCGGAAAACAGTGCGCCGCGCGCATGGCCGCCGCGAGCCGCTCGCCGCGTCGCAGCCGCGCCGCGACATCGACCGTGGCCAGATCGAATACCGTATTGCCGGTGGCGTGCGCGAGCGAGTCGAACGCATCGGCCAGCGGCGTGCCGGCCGCGAGCAGCGTGCCGAGGGCTCGGCTCCAGCGGGCGGCGGCCAGCGTGGCGAGTACCGGGCCTACGATCGGGAGCCGAAGCGTCATGCGATCGAACGCGGCGCGGGCGGATTCGGAGCGGCGCAGCCCGTTGGCGACGGCAAAACCGGTCGTGACGATAGCGGCGAGCGCAGGCCCGGACCATCGCGCCGCGGCGT
This sequence comes from Trinickia sp., assembly GCA_035308085.1. Lineage (GTDB taxonomy): Bacteria > Pseudomonadota > Gammaproteobacteria > Burkholderiales > Burkholderiaceae > Trinickia_A. The sequence goes on from DATGHJ010000650.1 coordinate 8,550, forward strand.
CGGAGAGCGCGAGCACGAGTTGGGTCGGCGCGGGTAGCTGGGCGCCAAAGCCATCGAAAATCTGCTTGAACGTCGGCACGACCCAGACCAGGAGCGCAACGGTGATGGCGAGGGCGAGCAGCAGCACCGCAACGGGATAGGTCAGCGCAGCTCGCACTTTCGCGCGCTGGAGGGCGGCGCGTTCGCGGTCGTCGGCGATGCGCGCGAGCACCGGCGCAAGTGCGCCGGAGGTTTCGCCCACCGTGACGAGCTGGCAATAGAGCGCGTCGAATTGCTTGGCGTAGTGGGAGAGGGCCACGGAAAAGCTCGCGCCGGAGACGATCTGCCGGGCGAGGCCGTCGACGATCCGCGGCATGCCGCTGCGGCTCGGTGTTTGCGCGATCAATTCGAGCGACGGCGCGAGCGGCAGGCCCGCTCGTAGCAGGCTCGCCAATTGCCGCGTGAACGACGTCACTTCGCTGGCTTTTGCTTTCGGCCGGGTAGCCTTGCTACGCGCTTCGATTTCAAGCACCACGATTTGATCGCGCTTGAGCATCGAGCGAGCGCTAGCGGCGTCCGGCGCGACGATCATTCCGCGCTTGCAGGTGCCGTCGGTTTGGACGCCGCGCCACGAAAAGCGAAGCTCGGACGTTGCGTGCGGAGCGGGTGCGGTCATGTTGCCTCTGTCGCGCTAAACGCTTCGGTGAGGCTCGTCGTGCCGTCGCGCACACGCGCGAGCGCCGCCGCGCGCAGCGTCATTACGCCGTCGTTCCGTGCTTGCCTCGCAACCTCGTGCGCGCTCGCGCGGGCAACGATCAATTCGCGCATCGGATCGGATACCGGCATCACCTGATGCACGCCGACCCTCCCGCGATACCCAATGCCGTGGCACGCGACACAGCCTTTGCCGCTGAACGGCGTCCAGCCGCTACTCAGATCGTCGCCGGCAAAGCCAGCGGCGCGCAGCGCCGCCGGCGATTCCGGCGCTGGTATCCTGCAATGCGCGCACAAGCGCCGCAGCAACCGCTGCGCGGTCACGATCCGCAATGCAGCCGCGAGGTTGTAAGGCGCGACGCCGATATCGATCAGCCGCGTGATGGCGGCCGGCGCGTCGTTCGTGTGGAGCGTCGAGAGCACAAGGTGGCCTGTCTGCGCGGCCTTGAGCGCGACGTCAGCGGTTTCCTCGTCGCGGATCTCGCCGACCATGATGACGTCCGGGTCTTGCCGCAAAAACGCTCTCAGGGCGACGGCAAATGTGAGCCCTGCTTTTTCGCGCACGCTGACTTGGTTGATGCCTGCGAGCTGGATTTCGACTGGATCTTCGACCGAGCACACATTGCACGATTCGGCGTTGAGCATTTGCAGAAAGCAGTACAGCGACAAGCTCTTACCGCTGCCGGTCGGACCGGTTACGAGCATGAGGCCGTGCGGCGCACGGATTGCCGCATCGACGATCGCGGCTTGCTGCGCATCGAGGCCGAGCGAGTCAAGCGAGAGGTCCGGAGGGAGTCCATCGAGACGGCGCAGCACGAGCTTTTCGCCGAAGAGTGTCGGCAGCGAGTTGACGCGATAGTCCTCGACCTTGCCGGGCGTCACCGCGAGCCTCAAGCGTCCGTCTTGCGGCACCCTGCGCTCGGCGATGTCGAGCCTCGCAAGCACTTTGACACGCGTGACAAACGCATCGCGCAAATGAGCAGGCGGCCGCGCGATTTCGTGCAGCACGCCGTCGATTCGCAAGCGGACGCGCCAGCCGCGTTCGGCCGGCTCGATGTGGAGGTCCGACGCATTGCGCTGCGTCGCGTCTTGCAGAATCTCAGCCAGGAGCCGAACGGCAGGCGCGTCGCCGGTCTCGGTTAGTGGAGCCGACGGCTCTGCCGGCTCCGTCGTGGCGAAG
>DATGHJ010000651.1:0-3902 GCA_035308085.1 Trinickia sp.
CCGCACGCCGCGCATCTCGCGCAGCCAGTACGCGCTGCAACGCAAGACGGCGCTCGAAACGCGCGGCCATGTCGACCGCAAACGCCACAGCGACCATCACGCTCACGGTCCCGGCGACCAGCACCAGCGCAAGGCGCCAGCCGTCCTTCTCGAACAGGCCGCCGTACTTGACGGCAGCGATCGTCGCGGGAATGAAGAACAGCAGCATGTCGGACAGCAGCCAGTTGGCGCCGTCCTCGACCCAGCGCGTCGCCACGCCGCCGAAGAGCAGCACGAGCAGCAAGCCGAGGCCCACGACGCCGCCCGAGACCGGCAGCCCGGTCCGCCGCACGATGAAGTCGGCGACATACCAGACGGCGGCAATCGCCGCGGTTTGCGAGGCAATCTTGCCCACTCGCATCACGACGCTCCCCAGCCGTGTCGCTGCGAGGCTGTTGGAACGACGTGTTGTCATGGCAGCCACCTGTTTGATCTGATGCCTGGAGTATAGAAATCGCTCCACTATAAACAAAATGACTTAGAATCATAAAAATCATTCCAAACTGGAATTCCACAAGGAAACCGCCATGGAACTCCGTGCGCTGCGCTATTTCGTGGAAGTCGTCCGTCAGCAGAGCTTCACCGTGGCCGCCGAGCGCATGTTCGTCACGCAGCCGACCATCAGCAAGATGGTCAAGGCGCTCGAGGACGAAATCGGCGCCCCACTGCTGCTGCGCGAGGGCCGGCAGATGGCGCTGACCGACGAGGGCCGGATCGTCTTTCAGCGCGGCCAGGAAGTGCTCGCCGCGCAGGCGCAGCTGCAGGCCGAACTCGATGACGTCGGCACGCTAGGCCGCGGCGAGCTCACCATCGGCATTCCGCCGATGGGCGGATCGCTCTTCACGCCGGTCATCGCCGAGTTCAGGCGACGTTATCCGAAGATCGAGCTGAAGCTGTTCGAGCACGGGTCGCGCGCGATCGAGGCGGCGCTGATCGCCGGCGAACTGGAACTCGGCGGCGTGCTTCAGCCGGTCGATCCGAACACGTTCGACGTGCTGCCGATGACGAGCCAGAAGCTGTGGGTCGTGACGCGCAAGGGCTTACGCTGGGACACCATGAAAAACGTGCCGCTCGCCGATCTCGCGCGCGAGCCGTTCGTTTTCTACAACGAGAGCCTCGCGCTCAACGACTTCGTCACCCAAGCGTGCCGCCAGGTCGGCTTCACGCCGGCGATCGTGGGCCGCAGCAGCCACTGGGATTTCATAGCGGCGCTCGTGCACGCTGGCGTCGGCATCGCGCTCTTGCCGTCGCCGTATTGCAAGCGGCTCGAAGCGACGCACTTCACGTGCCGGCCGGTCGTCGAACCGGAGATTCCGTGGGACATGGCGATCGGCTGGCGAAAAAATGGCTACTTGTCGCATGCGGCGCGCGCGTGGATCGCGGTCGCGCGCGAAACGCTCCCCGGCCAGCCCTACGAGGACTTCGCCTACGCGCGATCGCGCAAGCTCACGGGCACGCCCGAGGACTGAGCGCCGCCGGCATGACGCGCCGCCACGATGAAATCGGCCGCGCGCTCGCCGATCATCACGGGCGTGGCGGATGAACGGCGCCAGTTGCGCGGCCATCTCGTTGTGTGCGTGACGCGCCTCGTGCACACTTATTTTTTTGCGCATTGTAGGGAGTGGTTTGCGTCCGCGGAGCGACGCGGCAAGAGCGATTCCTCTAAACGGAACGTGCGGCGCAAACCTACATGGGACGGGCCTAAGCGCTAAAGCGCTAAGGCCCGCCGACACAGGAGACGAACATGCCCTCGCAAGCCCCCGCGGCAACGCACGAAGTCACGAACCAGGTTCCGCCGCTCGAAAACTACAACCTCTTCGAGTGCGATACGGCCCTGACCGAGGCGGTCGAGCGCGAGGGTGCCGGATGGCACCGGGCCGCGCTGTCGCGCGACGGCGCAACGCTGGGCGAACCCGCGACGCTCGCGCTCGCCGGCGCCGCGAACCGTCACGAACCGGAACTCTTCACCTTCAGCCCGCGCGGCGAACGCATCGACGCGCTCGAATTCCATCCGAGCTGGCACCAGTTGCTCGCGCTCCTGCGCCGCGAAGGCCTGCACGCGCTGCCGTTCGAACAGCCACAGCCGGGCGCGATGCCCGCGCGCTGCGCCGGGTACTTCCTGCATGCACAACTCGAGTCCGGCTCGCTGTGTCCGCTGACCATGACCTTCGCGAGCATCCCCGTGCTGCAGCGCGAGCCCGCGCTCTACGCGACGCTGCGCGACAAGCTGCTGTCGCGCGAATACGATCCGCGCGACATCCCGCTCGGAGCAAAGCGCTCGATGATGGTCGGCATGGGGATGACGGAGAAGCAAGGCGGATCGGATGTGCGCAGCAATCAGACGCGTGCATTCGCGACGTCGACAAGCGCGGGCCGCGGCACTGAATACCGGCTCGTCGGCCACAAGTGGTTCTTCTCGGCGCCGCAATGCGACGCGCACCTCGTGCTCGCGCGCACTGAGCTGGAACGACCCTCACGCTCTCTTCGTTCTCTGTCGACCGGAGTTGGCGCTTTAGCGCTGACTCCGGTCCCATCCAACGCTCCTCCCGAGGGGGCGTCTCAGCACGCTTGGGGCGGCCCGGCGCGTGCCGAGATGCACGAAGGGCTGTCGTGCTTCTACGTCCCGCGATTCGCACCCGACGGCACGAAGAAAGCCGTCCAGATCCAGCGTCTGAAGGACAAACTCGGCAACCGCTCGAACGCGAGCAGCGAAGTCGAATTCCTCGACGCCTACGGCGTGATGATCGGCGACGAAGGGCGCGGCGTGCCGACCATCATCGAAATGGCGAACTACACGCGGCTCGATTGCGTGATCGGCAGCGCCGCGCTGATGCGCGCCGCGCTCGTGCAGGCGATCCATCACGCTCGCCATCGGTCCGCGTTCGGCAAGCGGCTCGTCGAGCAGCCGCTGATGCAAAACGTGCTCGCCGACCTCGCGCTCGAATCGGAAGCGGCGACCGTGCTCTTCATGCGCCTTGCGCGCGCATTCGACGGCGACCCGGCCACCGCCTCGCCGGAAGATCGCGCCTGGCGGCGCATCGTCACGCCGGCCGCCAAGTTCTGGGTCTGCAAGCGCGCGCTCGAATTCACCGGCGAAGCGATGGAAGTGTGGGGCGGCAACGGCTATGTCGAAGAAGGTCCGATGGCGCGCTTTTATCGCGAGGCGCCCGTCAATTCGATCTGGGAAGGCTCGGGCAACGTGATGTGTCTCGACGTGTTGCGCGGCATCGAGCGCGATCCGGAAGGCGCGCAGGCGTTGCTCTCGTCCTGGAGCGCCGAGGCATCCGGTCATCCTGCCCTGCGCGCCGCGCTCGAACAGCTCGCGGCATCGCTGGCCGCTGCGTCCGACACGCGCGAAGCGACCGCGCGGCGCGTCGCGCAGCAACTCGTGCTCGCCGCGCAAGCGGCGCTGCTGCTGCGCCACGCCCCCGCGCCAATCGCCGACGCATTCATCGCGACTCGCCTCGCGGACGGCCAGCAATGCGGCCGCGTCTACGGTACGTTGCCGGCTTCGTTCGATCATGCGGCGATCGTCGCGCGGGCGTTTCAGGCTTGAACAACGGGCTGCGGAGCGCCGCAATCAGGGAGCGATAATGAAAAACGATCTGCTTGGCAACGCCGCGCTCGAAACCTTGTGGCGCGAGCAGCGGCAAGCGCAATTGCGTACGCCGTTTCCGTCATGGGAAAGGCGCGCCACGCACCTGAAGGCATTGCGCGCGATGCTGCTCGACAATCGCGACGCGCTCGCCGAAGCGGTGTCGGCCGATTTCGGCAACCGCGCGAAAGAGGAAGTGCTGCTGTCCGAGATCTTTCTCGCGAAGACCCAGATCGACGCCGCGCTCAAGCACGGCAAGCGCTGGATG
>DATGHJ010000652.1:0-3458 GCA_035308085.1 Trinickia sp.
CTGTAGTTGGCGAGCGGATAGAGATGGGTGAAGGCCTCGACATCGTGTTCGGTAACGCGGCGCGAGAGCGCCAGGGTATCGCTACGGATGCCGTACAGCAGGGCGGTCGCGATGCGCTCGCTGATGCGCTCGTCGGCGCCGACGAAGTATTCGGTCATGATGGTTGCGGTGGCGCCATAGCCGACGCGGACGTCCTCGAAGGGGGCGAGGCCGGTTTCGTAGCCGGGGTGATGGTCGATGACGATATCGGCGCGCGGGACGCGATCGCCGAAGTACGGCGGCTCCACGTCAACCATCGCGATACGCTGGAATTCGCGCAACTCCTCGGTGGTAGCGGGCGCGACCTCGATTTCCAGCAGATGCATCATGGTGCGGTTTTCGGGTCGCGTGACGGGCTTGAAGGCGAAGATTGGGGTGGTCTGCTTGTTGCGCCCGAGCAGGGCGCGCAAGGCGATAGCGCTCGACATCGCGTCCGGGTCGGGGTCATCCTGGAGCACAATCGCGACGCGGTCGCCCTCGTCAACCAAAGCGCGAAGTTCGCGAATTTTTTGCCTGGTGAAGGTTTGATCCATACAATCGATCCGCGGATAGCCGGTGGTGGCCGCGGACTTGGGATTGCCGCTAGCAGCGGCGGCCTTGTACTTCTAAAGTAGCGATGGCTGGACGGCAAGACCGGTGGGAAGGCCCGGGCCCTCGGCGTGGTTCCATCTGATCGGCTTAACATAGCGCCGGAAGTCGAAGCAATCGGGGGTCGTAGGCGCGTGGTAGGCCGCTGTGAGCGCCGCGGGACAATCAGCAGATGAACGAAGAAAAATGCGAAATCTGCCGGCGCCCGACCGCCGAGTGGCTGCTGCGCATGACCGTCGAAGACCGCGCCGGTTTCGCCGAGACGGCGTACATATGCGCCAACTGCGGGATCAAATTGCGGCTGGCGTCGGAGAAGACGCGCGACCTGCAGATCGACCCATGGGTGCGTGAGGCGGTCGCACGCGTGCTGAAGGGCAAGGAATAGGATTCGGATGGCATCGGCGCCGCAGACATCGAATGAACTCGACCTCTGGCCCTACGTGGAGGCGCGCCGGCTGGCCGAGCGCGTCGGCGGCTATGAAGCGGGGCGGCCCGCGGTGTTCCAGAGCGGATTCGGTCCGTCGGGACTGCCGCACCTGGGAACGATGGGCGAGGTGCTGCGGCCGGCCTACGTACGCCATGCGTTTGCGCTGCTGTCGCCCGAGCGGCGTCAGCGTTTCGTGGTTTTCATCGACGACATGGACGGGCTGCGCAAGGTGCCGGAGAACGTTCCGAACCGCGAAGCGCTCAACTCGCATCTGGGCCAGCCGGTATCGCGCATACCCGATCCGTTTCGCGCGAGTTCGGGTGAGGACTGCCACGACAGCTTTGCCTCGCACATGATCGCGCTGCTGGGATCGTTCCTGGCGCCGGTCGAGGTCGAATACGAGCTGATGCGATCGAGCGAGATGTACGGCAGCGGGGCGTTCGACGAAGCGCTCAAGCTGGTGCTGGCGAAGCATCAGGAGATCATCCGCATTGTGGCGCCGACGCTGCGCGAGGAAAATCGCGCCGGATGGTCGCCGGTGATGCCGCTGTGTCCGGCGTGCGGGCAGGTGAACTCGACGCTGGTGACGGGGTACCATCCCGATCGCGCGACGGTGGAGTTTTCCTGCGAGCGCAGTTTCGGCGGCGCACAAGGATGCGGGTTTCGCGGCGAACAGAGCATTTTGGGCGGGCGCGCGAAGGTGCAGTGGAAGGTCGATTGGGCGCTGCGCTGGTACGTACTCAAGGTCGATTACGAGCTTTACGGCAAGGACCTGATCGATTCGGCGCGGCTCTCGGGGCAAATCCTGAAATTGATCGGCGGGCGTGCGCCGCTCGGCTTCGCGTTCGAGATGTATCTCGACGAAGAGGGGCACAAGGTATCGAAGTCGGTGGGACGCGGCGTGGGCGTTGAGCAATGGCGCCGCTATGCGCCGATCGAAGTGCTCAAGTACTTCCTCATGCTGAACCCGCGGCGGGCGCGCAAGCTGTTCCTCGAAGCGATTCCGCAATACGTCGACGAATATCTCGAGGCACTGCGCGAATGGAGCAGGGCCGGGGCGAGCGCGCGCCGCAATTCGCCGCTCGAGTTCGTGCTGCAGCGCGACAGCGCGCGACGCTTCAATTCGAGCGTGAGCTTCAGCCTGATCATGAACCTGGTGCCGGCGCTGGGCACGGCGGATCGCGAGCTCATCTGGAAGTACCTGGTCAATTACGATCCCGGGATCGCCGGCGACGCGGAGACCGAAACGCTCGCGCGCAACCTGATGGAATGCGCGCTGAATTTCTATCGCGACTTTATCGAGCCCGAGAAGAAGCCGTACGCGCCGAACGACAGCGAGCGGGCGCAACTGCGCGCGCTGGCAAGCTGGCTCGAAGCGAACAGCGGCGCGAGCGCGGAGGAAATCGAAAAAGCGATCTACGATATCGGTCGCGAAAATTACGACAAGCCGGGCAAGATCTTCCCGCTGATCTATTGCGTGCTGATGGGGCAGGAGCGCGGCCCGCGCCTGGGCGCGTTCATCCGCCTGGCGACGCCGGAAAAGATCGGGCAGGCGCTGCAAGCGTCGCTCGGGTGATTTGACACAGGCGCTCTCCAGTACAAAAATTCGCTACCGGCGCAGGTACGCGATTGACGTAGTACGTTGAAAGCGTACAATTGAGCGGTAAGGGGGTCGTTCGGGCCGGGTCGGGTGCCTTCGAGAGAGGGGGGAGAGATGCCCGAAGAGCCGGATGATGTTTTCGAATGGGACGAAGCCAAGAGTCTCAGGAATCACCTGCAACGCGGCTTTGATTTCGAATATGCGTCGCGGATTTTCGATGGCAACACTTTTGAGCACGCCGACCTTAGAAAGCCATACGGGGAAGAACGGATACTAGCGATCGGCCAGATCGCCGCCGAGATTTTTACCGTCGTGTAGACCAAGCGGGCAGATCGCCGAAGGATCATTTCGGCTCGCCCCGCAAATCGGAGAGAACGCAATGCCTATCGTACGGCGTACCCTGAAACAGATAATGAATAGCGGCGGCGGTAGGGTCGATCGGAAACGGTTGCGCAACATAACCGACGAAGAGATCCGAGCGCAGATTGCGTCGGATCCCGATCTCGCACCGGAGATCACCGACTTTTCGAATTTTCGCAAAGTCTATGTGCCGCCGCTGCCGGACGTAAAGGCGATTCGGAGCAAACTCAAGTTGTCGCAGACGGAGTTCGCACAGCGATTCGGCTTCAGCGTGCGCACCGTTCAGCAATGGGAACAGGGGCGCGCGGTTCCCGACCGGCCCGCGCGGATCCTGTTGCGGGTGATCGATCAATCGCCGCGTGCGGTTGAGCGCGCACTGTACGGCTGAGCGCTTCAGATGAATTCGGCGAAGACTGAATCGGCGAGTTCGAGGCCGCGATCGCT